>NZ_JBHWHV010000025.1:0-110915 GCF_042732375.1 Streptomyces sp. NPDC059785 | reverse complement strand
TGCTCGGCCGCGGCGTCACCCCCGGCCCCCCCCCCCCCCGGGGGGCGCCCCCGGGCCGGGGTCCGCCCACAGCGTCTCAGGCCGCCATCGCGTCCCGTTCGCCCCCTCCTTCTCCCCGTTTCCCGCCGTCGCGGTGGATCGGCGTCCCCGAGCCGGTCAGCGGGGCGCCGGAGCCGCCGTGCCGGGCCGCGACGATCTCCGCCGCGATGGACAGCGCGGTCTCCTCGGGCGTACGGGCGCCGAGGTCGAGGCCGATCGGCGAGCGCAGCCGGGACAACTCGAGTTCGGTGAGTCCCACTTCGCGCAGTCTGCGGTCGCGGTCGGCGTGCGTGCGCCGTGAGCCCATGGCGCCGACGAAGGCGACCGGCAGCCGCAGGGCCGTCTCCAGGAGCGGTACGTCGAACTTGGCGTCGTGGGTGAGCACGCACAGCACCGTGCGCGCGTCGGTGGCCGTGGAGCGCAGGTAGCGGTGCGGCCAGTCGACCACGATGTCGTCCGCCTCGGGGAAGCGGGCCCGGGTGGCGAAGACGGGGCGGGCGTCGCACACGGTCACGTGGTAGCCGAGGAACTTGCCCGCGCGCACCAGGGCCGCCGCGAAGTCGATCGCCCCGAAGACGATCATGCGGGGCGCCGGCACGCTGGACTCGACGAACAGGGTGACGCCGCCGGGGCAGTGCGAGCCGTCCTCGGAGAGTGCGACGGTGCCGGTGCGTCCGGCGGCGAGCAGCGCCCCGGCCTCGGCCGCCGCGGTGGCGTCGAGCGCCGGGTGGCCGCCGAGCCCGCCCTCGCGGGAGCCGTCCGGGCGGACCAGCAGGGCGCGCCCGAGCAGTTCGGCCGGGCCGTCCACGACCCGGGCGACGGCCGCGGGCTCGCCCCGGGCGGCGGCCGAGAGGGCCTGCCGCGCCACTTCTGCCCCCGGGGCGTCGGCGCGCACCGCCGTGACCAGGACCTCGATGACGCCGCCGCAGGTCAGGCCGACCGCGAAGGCGTCCTCGTCGCTGTAGCCGAACCGTTCGCGCACCGGGCGGCCGTCTCCGAGGACCTGTGCGCACAGCTCGTAGACGGCGCCCTCCACGCAGCCGCCGGAGACGGAGCCGATCGCCTCGCCCGCGCTGTCGACGGCGAGGGCGGCGCCGGGGTCGCGCGGTGCGCTGCCGCCGACGGCCACCACGGTGGCGACGGCGAAGTCCCGGCCCTCCTCGGCCCATCGGTGCAGGTCGGCGGCGATGTCAAGCATTCCCGGCACCTCGTGTTCCCGCGGCGAGCACCCGGTCGGGCCGGATCGGCAGCGCGCGGTGGCGTACGCCGGTGGCGTGCCAGACGGCGTTGGCGATCGCCGCGGCGGCGCCCACGATGCCTATCTCGCCGACACCCTTGATGCCCACCGGGTCGTCGGGGTCGGTGTCCTCGACCCAGTCCGCCTCGACGCGGGGCACGTCGGCGTGCGCGGCGACGTGGTAGTTGGCCAGGTCGGGGCCGACGTGGCCGCCGGTCGCCGGGTCCCGTACGGCCTCTTCGTGCAGGGCCATGGAGATGCCCCAGATCATGCCGCCGGTGAGCTGGTTGCGGGCGGTCAGCGGGTTGACGATCCGGCCCGCCGCGAAGATGCCGAGCATCCGGCGCACCCGGACCTCGCCGGTGGCGGTATCGACCGCGACCTCGGCGAACTGGGCCCCAAAGGAGTGCCGTTCGCGCTGGGCGAGGGCGGCGAGGGCGTCGGTGGTGTCGGAGCGCGCGGTGACGCCCTCCGGCGGGATCCCGGCGGTCAGGGCGAGCCGCTCGCGCAGGTCGCGGGCGGCCGCCATGACCGCCCAGGACCAGGAGCGGGTGCCCATCGAACCGCCCGCGATCCCCGCGGGGCCGAAGTCGCTGTCGCCGATCCGCACCCGGACCCGCTCCGGTTCGGTCTCCAGGGCGTCGGCGGCCACCAGGGTGAGCGCGGTCCGCGCGCCGGTGCCGATGTCGGCGGCGCCGATCCGCACGGTGAAGGTGCCGTCCGGGTGCGCGGTCACGGTGGCGGTGGAGGGCAGGGCGCCCGCGTGGAAGGAGGCCGCCGCGGTGCCGGTGCCGAGCAGCCAGCGGCCCTCGCGGCGGACGCCGGGGCGCGGGTCGCGCTCCGCCCAGCCGAACCGGCGGGCGCCCTCGCGGAAGCAGGCGAGCAGGTTGCGCCCGGCGAACGGCAGCCCGGAGACGGGGCCCGCCTCGGGCTCGTTGCGCTCGCGCAGCACGATCGGGTCGATGCCGCACTTCTCGGCGAGTTCGTCGAACGCCGACTCCAGCGCGAAGGAGCCCGGTGCCTCGCCCGGGGCGCGCATCCAGGTCGGCGTCGGCACGTCCAGCTCGACGACCCGGTTGACGGTGCGGTGCGCGTCGGCGTCGTACATCACCCGGGCGGGACCGGCGCCGGGTTCGACGAACCGGTACACCGTGGAGGTCTGGCTGAGGCTGTCGTGCTCCAGCAGGCGCAGCCGTCCGTCGGGGTCGGCGCCGAGCCGGACGCGCTGGGTGGTGGGGCTGCGGTACCCGGCGAGCGAAAACATCTGACGCCGGGTCATGACCACGCGCACGGGCCGCTGGAGGACCGTGGCGGCCAGCACCGCGGCCACCTGGTGGGCGCGTACGCCCTTGGAGCCGAAGCCGCCGCCGATGTGCTCGGAGACCACGCGCACCGCGCCCGGGTCGAGCGAGAACATCATCGCGAGTTCGCCCGCGACCCAGGCGGTGCCCTGGTTGGAGTCGACGATCTCGAGCCGGCCCTCGTCCCAGCGGGCCGTCGCGGCGTGCGGCTCCATGGGGTTGTGGTGCTCTTCGGGGGTGGTGTACTCGGCGTCCAGGACGACGGCGGAGGAGGCGAGCGCAGCCGCCGCGTCGCCCTTCTGCGCCACCGCGGGCATCGTGCCGTCCGCCTCGACGGCGTCGGGCCGCCCGGCGTGGAAGTCGATGTCGTGCGGCTCCTGTTCGTAGTGCACGACCAGCGCCTCGGCGGCCTCCCTGGCCTGCTCGGAGGTCTCGGCGACGACCAGCGCCACCGGCCAGCCCAGGCACGGCACCCGGTCGTGCTGGAAGACGGCCGCGGTCGGGTCCGGCGGGACGCCGAGCATGCCGATGAAGTCGGACTCGACGCGCGGCGCGTTGCCGTGGTGCAGCACGGCCAGCACGCCGGGCATCGCGAGGACGGGCCCGTCCTCGACCGAGCGGATCCGGCCGCGCGCGACGGTGGAGAGCACCAGCCAGCCGTGGGCGAGTTCGGTGAACGGGATCTCACCGGCGTACCGGGCGGCGCCGGTGACCTTGTCGCGGCCCTCGACGCGGGTGTGCGCTACACCGACGGAACCGACGGAGGTCTTCGGGCGGGTCGCGGTGGTCATCGGGCGGCCTCCTCGGTGAGTCGGGTCAGCTCGGCCACCACCAGGTTGCGCATCAGGGTCACCTTGTATCCGTTGTGGGGCAGCGGCGCGGCGGCGGCCAGTTCGGCGTCCGCTGCCGCCTCGAAGCTGCCCGCGTCGGCGGGCGCGCCGGTCAGCAGGCGCTCGGCGGTACGGGCCCGCCAGGGCCGGGAGGCGACCGCGCCGAAGGCGAGCCGCACATCCCGTACGACGCCGCCCTGGACGTCGAGCGCGGCGGCGACCGAGCCGATCGCGAAGGCGTACGAGGCGCGTTCGCGGACCTTGCGGTAGCGCGAGCGGGCGGCGACCGGGACGGGCGGCAGGGTCACACCGGTGATGAGCGCCCCGGCCGGCAACCCGGTCTCCAGGTGCGGGGTGTCGCCGACCGGCAGATAGAACTCCGCGAGCGGCAACTCCCCCGGCCCGTCGGCGGTTTCGTACGTCACCACCGCGTCGAAGGCGGTCAGGGCCACGCCCATGTCGGAGGGGTGCACGGCGACGCAGTGCTCGGTGGCGCCGAGGATGGCGTGGTTGTGGTGCTCGCCCGTCACGGCCGGGCAACCGCTGCCGGGCTCGCGCTTGTTGCACGGCTGGGAGACGTCGGCGAAGTAGCCGCAGCGGGTGCGCTGGAGCAGGTTGCCGCCGACGGTGGCCATGTTGCGCAGCTGCCCGGAGGCGCCGGCCAGGACCGCCTGGCTCAGCGCCGGGTAGCGGCGGCGGACCTCGGGGTGAGCGGCGAGGTCGCCGTTGGTGACGGTGGCGCCGATGCGCAGTCCGCCGCCGGGCGCCGACTCGATGCCGTCCAGCGGGAGTTCGCGGACGTCGACGAGGCGGGCGGGCCGCTCGACGCCGGTCTTCATCAGGTCGACGAGGTTGGTGCCGCCGCCGAGATAGCGCGCCTCGGGGTCGGCGCCGAGCAGCGCGAGGGCGCCGGAGACGTCGTGCACCCGCTGGTAGCCGAACTCCCTCATGCCGCCCTGCTCTCTTCCGTGCGGCCCGCCTGTTCACGGCCGCGGGTCCGGTCGTCGGCCGCCCGTGCCACGGCCTCCACGATCGACACGTACGCGCCGCAGCGGCACAGGTTGCCGCTCATCCGCTCGCGGATCTCCTCAGGACTCAGCGGCGGCGGGCCCGCCTCGGGCCTGACGTCCTCGGTGACGGCGCTCGGCCAGCCGGCGGCGTGCTCCTCGATGACGGCGACGGCGGAACAGATCTGGCCCGGCGTGCAGTAGCCGCACTGGTAGCCGTCGAGGTCGAGGAACGCCTGCTGGACGGGGTGCAGCCGGTCGCCGTCGGCCATCCCCTCGATGGTGGTGATCTCGCGCCCTTCGGCGGCGACGGCGAACTGGAGGCAGGAGACGGTCCTGCGGCCGTCGACCAGCACCGTGCAGGCGCCGCACTGCCCCTGGTCACAGCCCTTCTTGGTGCCGGTCAGATCGAGCCGCTCGCGCAGCGCGTCGAGCAGGGTGGTGCGGTGATCGACGGTCAGCGGGTACTTCTCGCCGTTGATGTGCAGGGTGACGGCGCTGGACGTCGATGGAGCCATGAGCAGCCTTCTCTCGTACGTCTTCGTAGACAAGGGCGGAGGCGGAGTAGTGGCCTGAGCAGGGCAGGGCAGGCTAAAAAGAGCGCCGGCGGGGTAGAGTGGACGCTAACCGGACAGCTGTCCGTTACCCGGAAACTTAACGGACAGCTGTCCGGTTAGCAAGGGCGGGGTTCCGGCCACGACCCTGGAGGAGGACCAGTGGGGCCCAAGAGAGACGCTCCCGTGCGCTCGGACGCACAGCGCAACCGCGAACGCATCCTGGACGTGGCCCTGACGGAGCTGACCTGCTGCGCCGACACCCCCCTCAGCACGATCGCGAAGAAGGCGGGCGTCGGGCAGGGCACCTTCTACCGCAACTTCCCCAACCGCGAGGCACTCGTCCTGGAGATCTACCGGCACGAGATGCAGCAGGTTGCGGACGCCGCCCGCGAGTTGCTCGCGACCCGGGAACCGGAGCGGGCGCTGCGCGAGTGGCTGGACCGGCTCGCCGAGTTCGCGATGGCCAAGGCCGGGCTCTCGGAGGCCATCCGCCAGGTCACCGCCGGGCCCGACGGACCGGAGAAGCCGAAGTACACCTCCGTCACCACGGCGACCGAGCTGCTGCTGCGGGCGAACGAGGAGGCCGGCACCATCCGGCCCGGCGTGAGCGCGGACGACTTCTTCCTGATCATCGGCGGCCTCTGGCAGATCGACCCCGCCGCCGGGGACTGCCGCGAGCGCATCGCCCGCCTCCTGGACTTCATCATGGACGGCCTGCGCGCGGGCGCCCCGCCGGCCTGACGACACGACACGACACAGCACGACACGGCACGACACGGCACGACACGGCACGACACGGCACAGCACGGCGCCGTCCGGAATGACCGGGCCTGATCGGAATCATTCGCCCCGCTCCGTCGTTTCCCCATCGGAACGAACGGAGGCGGACCGGTGCACGGTGAATACAAGATCCCCGGCGGCAAGCTCGTCGTGGTGGATCTGGAGGTCGAGGGCGGAAGTCTGCGCCACGCGCGCGTGGCGGGCGACTTCTTCCTCGAACCGGACGAGGCGCTGGACGCCGTCAACCACGCGCTGGACGGCGCCCCGGCCGACACCGACGCCACCGGGCTCGCCGCCCGGATCGACGCCGCCCTCCCCGAGGGCACCGTGATGTACGGACTGACCTCCGAGGGCATCGGGATCGCGGTGCGCCGGGCGCTCGCGCACGCCACCGACTGGACCGACTACGACTGGCAGCTCATCCACGAGAGCCCGCAGGCACCGGCGCTGCACATGGCCCTGGACGAGGTGCTGACCGCCGAGGTCGCGGCGGGCCGCAGACCGCCGACGCTGCGCGTGTGGGAGTGGGCCGCCCCCTCGGTGATCATCGGCAGCTTCCAGTCGCTGCGCAACGAGGTCGACCCGCGGGGCGCCGAGCGGCACGGCATCGAGGTGGTCCGCCGCATCTCCGGCGGCGGCGCGATGTTCGTCGCAACGCGAAGGCACTACTGCCTCGCTGCCTAGCCTTCGGGCGACGCCAAAGCACTACAAGTGCGGCAATCGCGACAAAGGTCGGCCGGAAAAACGACTTACTCTGCGCGATTGTGAGCATCACTGTGACAACCGCACCACTTCGGCTGCGCCCCTTGGAGGAGCAGCCCGCCTCCGCCGGCCGCCGTAAGCGCGGCCTGATCTACGTCCGGGTCTCGAAGGCCCGCGACGACATGATCAGTCCCGAACTCCAGGTCGGCCACGCCCAGGCCCTCGCCAGGTCGGAGAACATCGACGTCATCGCCGACCCCATCATGGACCTCGGCGAGTCGGGCCGCCAGTTCGAAGAGCGCCGGATCGAAGAGATCAAACAGATGGCGCGCGACGGGCAGTTCGACGTGCTCATCCTGTGGATCTGGTCCCGCTTCGGACGCAACCTCCGCGAGTCCCTCCAACACCTTGACGCGCTCATGGACTACGGCGTCGAAGTACGGGCCGCCAAGGAGGACTTCGACGGCAAGACCACCATCGGCCGCTTCGCCATCGCCCAGATGCTGAACATCGCCGAGCTGGAGTCGAACCAGAAGGCCGACTCCTGGCGCGACACCTTCGAGCGCCGGCGGAACAAGGGACTCCCCCACTCCAACCGCGGCCGGTTTGGGTACTACCGCTGCGAGACCTGCCCCAAGTGGGAGTTCGGCAAGAAGCTGGAGACGTGCCCGAAGTGCCGCAACGGGATCCTGAAGGTCGACCCGGTGACCGGCCCCGTATTGGCCCAGCTCTACCGCGACTATGCCGCCGGCATCTCGGTCCGCAAATTGGTGACTGACCTCAATCGACGGGGCATCAGGACCTTCACCGGCGCGCCCTTCACCTCCGGCGACCTCCATGCCGTCCTCGACAGCGGCTTCGGCCTCGGCTACGTCCGCTACCTCATACCCGAGCTGTCCCACCAGGTCGTCACGAACGACGACGGCAGTACGAAGAGGAAGAGGGTGAACCGGCAGCGCGACGTCACGGCGTTCCTGTACTACGGCGGCGCCCACGACGCGGTCATCGACGACCCGTCCGAGTGTGAGCGCATCTGGGACGCCTACGCCAAGCGCCGCATGGCCCAGAGCGGCCAAAGTTTCTTCTCGAACCGACCGCGCTACTCGCTCTCCCGACACCTCCGCTGCTCAGGCTGCGGCGGCCGGATGCAGACCGCCCTGCGCAACAAGAAGTACCGACGCCCACTCGTCGACGGTCTCCCCAACCCTCTCGACGTGACATTTCGGTGCGCCAACCACATCGACTCGAAGTCCTGCCCCGTCAAGGGCACCTACGTATCCCTGGCCGTCGCGGAGAAGTGGTTCCTCGAGTGGCTCGACCGCGAAGCACAGATGAGCGAGCGGGAGGCTGAGGCGCTCGCGGCAAGGACGGCCGCGCTCAGGACGCAGAACGACGGCGACCAGGCCCTCTTGCGCCGCCTTGAGGACGTCCAGAGCCAGTTGCAAGGTCTCCGGACCAAGGACGACAAGCTGACCGACGCCGTCCTCGCGGAGCTGGTGTCCGAGGACTCGGCACGCCGCAAGCGGACCGAGCTGGATGCCCAGCGGCATGCCCTGATCCGGGAACAGACCGAACTGCGCACCAAGTTGAAGGAAGTTCCGGTGCAGCAGCCCCGTCCGCCCCAGGGGGACCTCCTCACGGCCCGCAAGATCTACCTGGCCGCAGGCCAGGCAGACCGGCGCGAGCTCGTGTCGAAACTCGTCCGCGAGATCCGCGTGAACAAGGGCAGGAGCGGCCCAGAAAAGCTTCACGTCTATCCACTCTGGGAAGCACCGCCGCCATGGGTCCTTCGGGAGCCATCATCCGACTCGTGACCATCAGTAGCAACTTCGTACCGAACGGCTAGGACGACCGCCAAATCCCAGAAGTCCTTGAGGCACTCTTCCTTGCTCAGGATGTCTGCCCTCATCACGATCTCGCTCTCTGTGGTAGTTGCTGACCCTCCTGCTTGGAGGGGCGGCAGACCAGCCGCCCCTCCAGGGTTGGGAATTCTCCCGATTTGCACCGACCGAATTCTGGTGCTAGCGCAAGAGGCCTCGGCGACAGCACTCTATGTACGTGAAGTACGGCCGCCCTCACCCGTACCGCGTCTGCGCCTCAGTCGCCCTGCTCGTCGGTGGGCAGGGTGGAGGGCAGTCGGTCCGGTGCCGGCCGGATCTTCAGGGCGAGGGAAGCAAGGTATTAACCTCGCGCTTTCATGAGGAGGACTGTCCAGAGGTTGATCACAAACACAGAAAGTGCCCTTGACCTGCAACGATAGGACTTGCTGTGGGTCCTGTTGGCTGCAAGGAAAAGAGCACTTTCCAGGTGAAGCACTCTATCGGGTCCTATCCCCGTGTCCGCGTCCAGGACGACGGCCGCCAGGTCGTCTCCCAGGCCGGGTCGGTCCTGCTCGTCGAAACGGTCCGCAAGACCGGTCTTGACCAGGCCATATCCCAGGCTCTGGCTCCGTGGCGGGAAACCGCGGGCCGTCCACGATCCCGGCAAGGCACTCCTGGAGGTCGCACTGGGCGGGGACTGCCTCGCGGACGTTGCGATGCTGCGGTGTGAGCCGGCCGTCTTCGGCCCGGTCGCCTCCGACCCGACCATCTCCCGCCTGATCGACACCCTCGCCGCCTCCGGCGAGAAAGCTCTGCGGGCCGTCCGGTCCGCACGCTCCGAAGTCCGTCGGCATGTCTGGTCGTTGGCTGGCGAGAACGCCCCGGACGCGGACGGTCAGGTCGTAGTCGATCTCGACGGTGTCCTCGTGGTCTGTCGGCGTACACGTGAACGTGGCCCTGGCAAGATTTCCGTAGGTGGAGATCACGGCGGGGCTCGGGCTATCGGCATGCAGATCAGCGGGCATCCTCTGCTCGTGTGACAACGAACTCTTTAAGCTGCTACCGCACTTGACGTCGGTGGTCATCGTCTCGGTCGAGGCCACGGGCCCCATCGTGGCCATCCAGGGCCGCACCTTCGACGCTGTGTCCGCATGCTGTACGGGCTGCGGTGTCATGAGCGACTGGGTCCACAGCCGCTATGTGCGCCACCTCGCCGATACCGCTCTCGGCGGTCGGCCTGTCCGCATCGACTTGAGCGTACGGCGCTTGTACTGCGAGAACCCGGCCTGCACGAAGGTCACCTTCGCCGAGCAGGTCGACGGACTGACGGTGCGCTACCAGCGCCGCACTCCGCTGCTGCAGAACCTGGTGGAGACTCTCGGCATTCTCCTGGCTGGTCGTGGTGGTGCGCGGCTGCTGTGCATCCTGAACACGGTGCTGTCGCGCACGAGTGTGCTGTTTCATCTGATGAGAGTGCCGCTGCCGCCCACGGTCACACCGCGGGTGCTGGGCGTGGACGACTTCGCCTTGTACACGGGCACCTATGGGACCCTTTTGGTTGACGTCGGCACCCGGCTTCCGCTCACTCTGTGGCAGGGCCGTGACGCCGAGACGCTCGGCCGCTGGCTCGGCGAGCATCCTGGAGTGGAGGTCGTGTGCCGGGACGGCTCGCCTTCCTACCGGCAGGGCATCACCGCCGGCGCACCGAACGCGCTGCAGGTCAGCGATCGCTTTCATTTGTGGCAGGGGCTGTCCAGGCGGGTGCAGGAGATCGCTGCCACACACCGGGGCTGCCTGCCCGCCGCGACACCCGAACCCGAGCCCGTCATCCCTGAGCCTGCGGCGATCAGGAATCCGGAGGCGGCCGATACGCCCGCGCGACGGCACGCGAAGCGGCTGTTCGAAGCGGTGCACGCAGTGACCGACACCGCCCACGGCCGCAGCTACCACTCCATCGCCCGCGAGCTTGGATTGAACCGGCGCACCGTGCGCAAGTACGCCCGCGCCGCCACCTGGCAAGAGTGCATCCGTCGCCGCTACCCGCGCAGGCCCTCACCGCTCGACCCGTATCTCGGCTACCTGCGCCAACGCTGGGACGAGGGCGAGCACAATGCCTTCGCCCTCCACCAGGAGATCGCCGCCAAGGGCTACCGAGGCCACTACCAGCAGGTGAAACTCGCCGTTCAGCCCCTTCGTCGTGGACTCCCCTTGGAAGAAGTGCACGAACGGGCACCCACACCGCGGGAAGTCGCCCGGTGGATCGCCACCGGTCCTGACCAGCGCGTCCTTCACGTCCGCGAGCGGCTTTCCCGCCTCTTGGAGCACTGCCCGGAACTACAGCGCACCCACGAACTGGTCCGCGAGTTCGACACCATGCTCGACACCCAGGACGCAGTCCTGCTGCCCGTCTGGCTCGACCGGCTCACCTCCTCGCACCTCCCTGCCCTGGCCAGCCTGGCCAAAACCATCCATGAGGACGAGGCAGCAGTCGTCCAGGGGATCACCACGTCCTTCAGCTCGGGAGTCAACGAAGGGCGCATCACCGACGTGAAGCTGCAGAAGAGAATCATGGGAGGACGGGCCGGTATCCCCCTGCTCCGGCAACGAGTCGTCCTGACCGCACACCTCCGCCGCCGCTATCCAGGCTCCGATCCACAGGCCCCGCCGTGATCTCCACCTACGGAAATCTTGCCAGGGCCACACCGGGAGAGTACGCGGACAGGTGGTTCTTCTTCACGACGGCGATGTAGTGGGCTCCTCGTGAGCGCAGGTAGGTGCCGTGGCCGTGCTGAGTGTGCAGGGCGTCCGCCGTGATCACGGCATGGGTGAGGTCGACGCTGTTCAACAGCGGAGCGAAGAAGGAGATTTTGTTGCTGCTGTCGGCGACCTGGCCCTGGGCAAGGACCTCTCCGCTGTGCGCCATCGCCGACAGCAGCGAGCAGGAAGGCGCCGATCGCGGCATCCAGTGCGTCGCCGTCCAGACGGGCGAGGAGACGGCGCACCGTCGCCGGGTGCGGGATCACCACCTGCCCGGTCAGGAGATCCGGAGCGAAGCCGAGGGCGCCCACGGCCCAGCGCGGTGCGTCCGTGATCCACTCACCGATCGCAGCCAGGGAGCGGGCGTCGGCCAGCACAGCAGCCGCTGCCGCCGCCAGCAGTGCGGAAAGCGGATACAAGCGGCCCCTGCGGTCCCGCGGGTCGGGCACCGCGTCCAGGAAAGGACGCAGACCGGCTGCGTCGATGAGGGGTGCGGAAGAAGGAGCGTGGGCCAGGTGCTTCAGCACGACCGGGATGGGAGATGATGCAGGGGCAGGCACGGTCTCGTTCGGTTCTCATGGGTCTCGACAACCACATGATCACCGGCGCCGTGCCTGCACTGCTTCCCGGCCCTAGAACAGGACATCACACGACGTCACGCACGGGGCGCGTGAACCGGACGGAACCGCTTCATACAATACCCCTGGAAGCCGTAGCACGAGGTCCAGTCCGTCCGGTCCGCGGCGCTTCCGAACCGGTGCGCGAGACAGCGCACAGAGAAGTGCGAGAGTCGGATGCGACAGGCGTGATCAGGAAAGACTGCGACAACAGGGTCTCCTGGGCGCTCGATTGGCTTTGCAGTCCCGAGCTACCGGGGAGCCGTGTCTTCATGCGCCGCTGCTGTCGGGACTACCCGATCCGCACCCCAGTTCGACTGACCGCGCCCATCGAGGGGTATGCGGAAACTTTCTGAAGCACGCTAATCTCCCAGATTTTTCCACTGCAGTCTGTTAATGAATGCGGCGCGACGGGATCCCCCTGCGTTCCAGTCGTTGTTCGGATCCAATGCGCCTCCTGGTCCATGGCATTGCGCGCAGAACTGATTGACGTTCTCTCCGTTCCGGAATCGCTGCATGTTCCTTTCCATCAATACCGGGTCGATGGCGACCCAACCTCGTGGCCTCATCTCGTAGACCATGATGGGGGCGGCAATGATCAGCCCGACGCCCGATGCGGCTGCGCCCATCTCTGCTACGCCTGCCGCGCCGAACGCTGCCCCACCAATCTCCAGGCCTCCACCTATGAGACTGGCGGTCCCACTGGTGATCTTCCCCGCGGTGACGATTCCGGGGTCTCCCTCGGTGTCCACGCTGGCGAGCATGAATCCGCCACCGGCCATGTTGAAGACGCCCGCAGCTCCGGTGAGCCAACGCGCGCCCGATGACATGGAAGCAAAATCCGAGATCACCGGCGCCCCCGTCGTGGTTCCAGGCGGCAGTCCGAGCTGTCCTCCGG
Organism: Streptomyces sp. NPDC059785; assembly: GCF_042732375.1. Classification (NCBI taxonomy): domain Bacteria; kingdom Bacillati; phylum Actinomycetota; class Actinomycetes; order Kitasatosporales; family Streptomycetaceae; genus Streptomyces; species Streptomyces sp. NPDC059785. The sequence continues at coordinate 98,370 of NZ_JBHWHV010000025.1, read as the reverse complement.
AGGCTTCCCAGACCATCTCCGCTGTCTGCGCGGTTCTCCGGCTCACAGCGATCCCGCCAATATCGACCGCAGGCTGATCCACGACAGCGGCACCGACCCGCGGATGCTCGACGGTCAGGTTCTGGAATTGATTTTCCCAGGCATCCTGCAGCATCAATCGCTCGGTGCCCCCGAGTTTGTCGCTGCCCATGTGACCCATCTGTACGAGGTCGGGTGCATCCGCCAGTTCGGCGTGCGACAAGCCTCTCGTCGGTTTGAATTTGCCGTTTTCGCCCAGCAGATAGCGCAACAGATGGTTCGGATCATTTGAGATGATCGCCTGTGCTGCACTGCGCATCTGAGATCGTGAGGTCCCGATCAGCACTCCTTCAACCGGCGTGGCCAATGGCGCGGCCGAGCTCAGGACGTTGCCGGCCACGGACAGGCCGGTACCGACACCGAAGGACCCGGACGGCGCCGAGGCTCCGGGCGGCGGCAGGTTGCGCTCACTCTCCGGGAGCGACTGCTGCAGCGCCTCTTCACGCGCCGTGGGTTGCGTCGGGTCAATGCACGACTGCAGGGTCGGATCGCAGGTCGTCCCGGTCGGGTCGCTGAACGTCAGCGGATTGTTCCGGCCGTAGGAGAAGAGATTCACTCCGTCGGCCATGCCATCCGGGTCGGCGCTCGTCCAGCGTCCCAGCCACGGCGGGTAGTACCTCGCCCCGTGATAGTAGAAGCCGCTCTCCTCGTCCCGCTCCTTCCCCGTGTAGCGATACCGCTTCGTCGTTTCGGTCTGGCTGCGCACGGCTTGATAGGTCGAGGAGCCGTACGGTGCGTATTCCTCGTAGGAGATGATTAGCGCGTGGTCGTCCAGCTCGAGACTAGTGGAGCCGAGGTGGTTGCCGAGCTGATACCGGATGAGACGCCTCGGCGCCTTGTCGTCTCCTACGCGGTCGAGCGTGCGCGTCTCGACAAGCGCCAGGCGCCCGGTGTCGTCCATCACGTGCAGCGTCTCGCGCTCGAACGTCGACGTCTGTTCGCCGTCGAGGTTCTCACGCCTGCGAAACAGCTCAAACCCGCCGAGATAGATGCGCTCCTCGGCAAGGCTCGATGTTTTCTCCCAAACCTTGCGCACGCGCTGGCCGGAGGCATCGTAGACGTAATAGGCTGTGCCGCCGCCACCAAGATCCGTCTCGTGCAGCTGATCCCTGTAGTCCCAGCGCATGTTCGGTTCCGGTGAGCCGCTGCCGAGGTGCGGCATACGAAGCATGTTGCCGTGGGCGTCGTAACCATCGGCGCCGGTGCTGTACGTCTCTGTCGTCGCCCCGATCGTGGTACTTGTCAGGCGGTTACTCTGCTTCCCAGGTTCGAGCTGACTCGTCTCATCGTAGGCGTAGGTCCTCGTCCACCCGGATCGAGCCGGATCACTGCCGCGGTGTTGCATCGAGAGGACGTTGCCCGCGACGTCGTAGGCGTACCGCTCGAGGTAGTGCCCCATCGCGGTGCCGTCGTTGGGGTGCGGCAAAACGACGCGTGGGGCGTCGTCGTAGGAGTACGCGATCGGCGCGTCCGCCTGCCCCACGTGCTCGCGCCCCGTGGCCTCGATCAGTCGGTAGATGGCGTCGTAGGTGTAGTCGGCGCTCGGCTCCACGCGGGTGTTGCGGAAGTAGACTGTCTGCTGCGCTTCGTCGCGGATGGAGGTGATGTTGCCCGCCGCGTCGTAGGCGTAGTGAAGATTCTGCACCTGGCAACCTGGCTGGCCGGCCGGTGGCGGCTGCGGGCAATCACCCGGAAATGTGGCGGCATCGCGGCGGGTGAGCAGATGCGTGAGGCGGAAGGTCAGCAGGTCGTAGCTGTAGGTCGTCGTGGCGCCGTTGCCGTAGACGATCCGCACGCGCCGGCCCTTGGCGTCGTAGTCGGTGTCCGTGACCGCGTGCACGTCCGCTGTGGCGGGATCGAGGAGATGGCCTGGCTCGGCACCCTGGTTGAGCCAGGCATCCACCCGCTCCAGGAGATTGGCGTCGTTGTAACGGTGCTGAACGACGTTGATCTCCGCCCCCGGCTGATCACTGTGCGGCGCGATCGACTGCGTCACACGGTTGAGGGCGTCGTAGCGGGTGTGGCCCGTGTACGTCTGCGGCTCCAGCGGCAGCGCCTCGGACCAATCCAGAATCGCGCTGTACTCCACAGCCAGTCGGCGGCGGCTTTCCAGCAGATTGCCTTTGAAATCGAAGCGATCGCTCGTGACAACGCCTGCCTGGTCGTCGACCTCGGCCACCTTGCCGCGCAGGTTGTCGTCTTCCGGGTGCGGGCGTCCCTCGCCGTAGATGTTCCGCACGACGACCAGCTCCGGGCCTCCGGCTTCGCTCAGCAAGGAAGCTGTTGGCCGCCGCAGCGCGTCGTAGGCGATCCGCATGCGGCGGTCGCGGCTATCCCAGGCGTAGAGCGACTTGCCCGCGACATCGTGCAGCACCCAACGCTCGCCGGCCTCCATGCTGGCTTGGTGGACCGGGTTACCGAGCATGTCGTAGGCGTAGCGCATGACGACGCGATCTCTGGCGTCGATGATCTCGCGCTGGTTACCTTCGATGTCGAGGAAGACTCGCGTCGCGTGGAATTGCTCGACGGGCGGATCCGTTGTCGGCGTGTCACTGTACTTGGCCTTGTTGGAGGCAACCGTGAGGAAGGTGCGGCCCAGCGGGTCGGTTTGGGCGATGGTCGGCGTCGCAGAATGAACTCGCGTCTTCTCGGCGGCACGCGTCTCGTTCGCGCGAACGGTGGGGTCCGGATAGCGCGCCGCAAAGGCTGCGGCATTGGCCGCATCGGTGCGCAGCGCGTGCCAGGTCGGCAGGTAGCCGGCGTTCGGTAAGCGGGCGAAGAAGTCGGCCACATCGGCATCGGTCTTGGGGTCGGCGATCAGGACCGTGTCGTTGACGTCCCAGGTCTCCTGTCGCCAGGCGTCGAAGATGGCCTTGTCCCAGGTGTGCTCGGGGTGCAGGGTCGCGACCGTTCGTTCGACCGGGTCATAGAAGAGCACGGGGCTCACGCCGATCTTGACGTCGAACTCGAAGCGGTGGGTGTCGGTGAAGAACGGCTCGTACTGGCGGACGGGCTTGCCCTTGTTGTTGAAGACCGTCCAGTCGCTGCCCACCCAACGAGGGCTCACATCGTGCGGCGTCGTCAGGGGGTGGCCGTCCGGGCCCAGGATGATCCTGCCGCTGCCGTCGCGTCGAGGCACGGGACCTGACTCGGCCTGGATCTTCTTCTGGATCTTCCGGCCGAAACCGTCGGAGTACGAGAGGCTGACCTGGATCTTCGACTGCTGACCCGCCGGAAGGTCGCTCAGGTGGGTCTCGCGGGCGACGGTGGCAGCGACGGCGGGCGGCTTCTTGGCCGGATCGGGCTCGCGCCAGTACGCGGTCAGGTCATAGATCACGCGGGTGGTGGCGCCGGCGAGCAGGGTTGCCGCGACCGGGCCCCTCGGATCGGCCAGGAACTGGTCGATCTCGGCGTGGGTGAGGTCGGGGGCGAACCCGTCCAGACCATCACCCTCCACCGCGGCCGGCGTTGGCTTGCCCATGACCGCGGTGCCGACGACCATGCCGAGGGCGTCGAAGGCGACCGCTGTCCGGTTGCGGTTGGCATCCATCACCAGCTTGGGCTGCAGCACGCGGTAGTCCTGCGCGCGACGGACGAGCCGCTGATCGGGACCGGCGTCTCGCTCGCCTGCGGTGACCCGGTTGTCCAGCGCGTCGCGCGTCTCTTCGATCAGGAGATCGTACGCATCGTAGGCCACGAAGCTCTCGGTACTGACCGCATCGGTATGGAATGGATCGCGGTAGCGGTGTGGTAGGAAGAAGTGCTGCCGGGCGTACGCCAGCTCCTGTACGGGCGTGTCGCCCGGGTCGCTGGAATAGAAGACCTGCCCGGACGGAATCCACCAGTTGGCGTCGCCCCCGGTGTGCACGTAGCGGCCTTCGTTCGCCAGCACCGCGTCGGGGACGCGGCCGCCGTAGACCGCGGCGACCAGGCCCGGCGTGAAGGCGAGCTTGTAGCTTTCGAAGGGCAGCGCCAGCGACTGCATCACCCCTTGTGGTAGAGACCCGCTGAGGTCGTTGCGTCGGTAGTAGGTGCGCACGTGCTTGATCAGACGCTTCTCCAGACGGCCGGGGGTAGCCTCCTGCTCGTAGTCCAGCGGAACGGCCGTGGACGCCGCCTCCAGAACTTCGTCGAAGGTGAAGCGGCCGCGCCCCGGCAGCAGCCTCAGGCCGGTCAGCTCGTGGGTGCGCGACTCGCACGAAACCGGCGTGCGGTAATGATCGGCCTCGTCGACAGCGTTCGTATAGGCGGTATCGGTCGCCGAGATCCAGGTCTTCGCCTGCGCCGTCTGATCGATCGGGTCCAGTGCCGGGTCCGGTTGGCGCCGCCCGTATCCCACAGTGGCCGACCGTTCCACGTTCCCGTAGTCGTCGACCGCGAGCGTGAACGCGTGAGTGGTGCGCGGATCCGGCGGAATGCGTTCGTAGTGGCGGGAGATCGCCTCCAGAGGGTGAGTGAGGAACACGGCATGCCGGTTCGGGCCGCGGTCCTGCAGCAGCCGGACCGTCACGTACTGCTCTGTGACCGTGTACGGATGGACGGACTGCGGTGTGCCGTCGTCGGCGTAGATCTCCTGGCGCAGCATGGACCCCTTCAGCGCCCGGCATGCCTCGCGCCGTGCACCGGTGTCGAGCCCTGGCGGCAGCACCGTGTCGGGCAGCAGCATCGCTGCCGCCTCGGCGTCGGTCAGCCCCGGTTCACGGTAGTACTCAGCGGCGAGGTGAGCCGAGACCTGTTCGCCCGGGCGGAAGACCCCGGTGTGGTACCAGGTCACCGTCCGTGCCGGCGGCACGTGGGAGACCTCGTCCTCGTTCGTCGCCGCGGCGCCCTGGGCCAGCTCCGGGTAGGTCTCGGTGTCCGACTGCTCGACCCGGCCGAATCCACGGAACTCGCGTTCCAAGCCGTCGAAGTACCCGTGGGCGTAGCGGAATCGACTGACGAACCGGTTACCGCTGATCCGGTCGATGGTCTCGACCCTGCTGACGCAGTGCACAGGGAAGGGCAGTCGGGTGGCCCACGGCCGGCCGGCCTTCAGATCATCGAGGTAGAAGCGGGTGGACGGTGCGTACTCGACCGCGGTCTCGCTGCCGAGATTGTTGACCGACCGGACGAGGAGATGCGGCTTCATGCCGCCCATCAGGTCGATGTACCGCACCGTCGTCCGGGTGTCTGCGGGCGCAGGCGAAGACCACACAAGGCACGCCGTGCCGTTGCCAAGCAGATCAGCGACCTGAACCGCGCTGAACTGACTGACCGGCGGAAAGCCCCGCAGGCGAAGCGGATCCGTCAACCGGTTGCCGGATTCATTGACATAGAGCCGTACGCCGTCGCGGCCGAGGTAGATGATATCCGTCGCGTTCGAGCCGTCGATGTCGGCGAGCCGGATCCGCCGCTGGTCGAAGGCCTCCGTGCGGTCGAACCAGGGCGAGTTGCGCAGGATGACGCGCGACCCGAACCGGCCGTACCCCAGGCTCGGCCAGTAGACGACCTGTCCGTTGCGGATCCGCACCAGGTCGACGAGGCCGTCGCCGGACATGTCGGCCAGATACACCGCCTGCTCGCCATCGGCGAAGACCAGCCGCGGCCCGGCACCGGCGTCGTCCGGCTGCGCAAGGCGCTGCCCGGCGGCGAAGCCGTCTTCGCCGAGCGAGGGGTACCAGGTGAAGGCGTCGGCCTCGGTCAGCAGGATGTCCGCCAGGCCGTCGCCGGTCAGGTCGACGAACCGCAGGTTCGGGTCATCGGGCCGGACTGTGGGGACGGCGCTCACAGCGCGCCACGGCGTCCAGCTGCCGTCGTCGGTACGGCTGCTGAAACCCGGCGCCGGTCCGTTCAGCACTGTGGCGTCGAGCCGTCCGTCGCCCTGTAGGTCCAGCAGTTGGCCGCGGCCGGTTCCCGGCGTGACGGCGGCCGGTGTGTCCCGCAGTGGGGTCGTCGGGCCGAGTCGGCCGGATCCGAGATTGGCCTTCCAGTACCAGGTTCCGTTCTGCGCGCTGAGTGCACCCGGCAGGCCCACGCCTTCCAGGTCGACCCACTGGTACAGCGCCCCGTCCAGACCGATTGGCAGGTTGCGCAGGCTCTCGTCGTCCAGGGTGTGCACGGTCGGGTCGATCACCGGCTTGCTGTAGGTGAACTCGACCGGTGGGAAGGAACTGCGCAGGTACCGGCCGTCGGGCTGGCGGATGTAGCCGGACTGGGTGACCGACATCAGGAACGACGCGATGCGGGTGCTCCCTTGATGGGCGAGTTCGTCCTCGGACGTCACCTGACCATCGTCCGCGAGGTCGCGGTAGTCGAACTCGGTCGACCGGACCAGGAAAGGGCCCCGGCCGAGTTCCGGGATCCGGTGGAACATCAGCACCGCGGTGCAGCGGCGATGGGTCCGGATCTCGAATCCTGCCCGGTAGCTGGAGAACGGATCGGGCCGCACCGGCCACGTGCCGGACGCATCGACCGAGGCGTCGGCGTACTGGTGCTGTTCGTCCGTCGGCACTCCGGGGACGGGCGGGCGATGGGTGAGATGGCCTTCGGCGTAGTCGAGAACGGCTTCGAACATCCAGTCGCCGGCATCGGCCTGGACCAGACGCGAGGTGCGGTTGCCGTAGAAGATCCGCTTCAGATAACGCATGCGGACGTGGTCTCGGACCGTACTGCCCGGCAGTGGCGGCTCGATGCCGCGCTCGTCTTCGGGCACGTACTCGTAGACGATCGCATTGCCCCGGTCGTCGTGGCTCTCGCATATCAGCCACTGAAATGTCCGTGCTCCGTCCTCGAGCCGGCTCTCTGGGGTGCGGCCGTAGAGCGTGGTCACATTGTCCCGGCTGATCGAACGCCAGTGTGTCTCACCGGTCGCCGTGTCCACCCAACGCTCGATCCGAGCGAAGAGCCCCTCAATCCGCGGGCGGTACCGGTGAACGCTGAACCCCGGGAAGGTGGTGATGTCTGCGTGCCGAGTGCCATCGGCGTTCAGCACCGGCACGAGGTCCTCAGCACCGGAGATGAGGAACACATCCGACTCGTCCGCATCCGCGTATCGCGGAAGACCCTTGTCCGTCTTCCGCGTGATGACTGGTGCGTTCAGGGACCAGCCGAATCCCCATACGCCGTCGCCGTTGCCGGAGTCGTAGCCCAGAGAGAGCGATGGCCCGAACCCCGACCGCCCAGGTGACAACGGGATTGGGATGCCCATCGAGGCCGTGCCGGTCACGGAATTGGTGCCGAACTTCTCGCCGATCCCCTTGATCGCGCCGCCGCCCTTCGGCGTGCTGATGGCTGGAAACGCGGGTTGTGAGCCTGCTCCGGTACCGGTCTCGGCGGTGCTGCCGGAACTGATGTCGGCGCCGGATGGACCACTTGGCTGGCCCTGCGAAGGCGTGCCCGGCTGACCCGGGTTCTCCGGGATTGCACCGGGGAAGGGTGGGCCGGCCATCACAGGAGGGTGAAGCGCTCGACGACCCAGAACTGGCTGATGCTCGCCGTGAGATCGGCGATGGTCAACTTCAGGCTCGTCACGGGCGCTCCGGTCTCGTGGGCCACGAAGACAGCGAGGTCGTCTCCGGCGGGCGCACCGTTGGTGAAGGAGACATCGACGCCGCCCTGGACGGCGGTGATCTGGTCCGCGCTGAGGTCGCCTTGGACGAAGAGGTAGATGTCGCTGGCCACGACCTTGTCCGGGGCGCGTCCCTGGGTGAAGAAGGGCAGGGTGCGCGCGACGTCGGGCAGCTCGACGACCCGCTCGGTGGCAGCCGCCGGTGGATGCATCCCGGCATGCCAGGAATCCGCGAACTCGTTCATCACGTCGAAAGCCGTGAAGAGCCCTTCGTTCTGGCTCAGGTCCTCGACATCCTTGACCCAGTCGAGCAGAGCGCCCTCCGCCGCTGTGCGCAGTGCGTCGCCGCCGTCTCGGCTTGTGTACCGCAGGCGTATGGTGACGTCGGTGATCGTTCGGTAATCGAACTGACGAAAGTTCCGGGGGAGTTCGAGCCGCCAGGAGCTGATCACGCCGGCGCCCTCCCCGAACAGGAATCGCTCACTGTTCAGATTGAGTTCGAAGGATCCGTTCTCGGAGTCGGCCGAGCTGAACGCTGCCGCCGTGAGCGGAATGTTGGTGGTAGCGAAGCGCGGATCGTCCTCATCGCTGCTCTGCGGGTAATTGCCCGCATTCCTCGCCTCCGGTGTGGCTCGGTACTGGTGCTTGACCAGCCTGACGGTGGCGTTGAGTCCTGTGTGCGGGCCGATCGTGCAGGGAATGCTCAGGCCGACAGTCTTGATCCGGCGCTGGTAGTGACCGGGGTAGTCCATGTCGAAGAGGACCTCCGGCAGCGAGAACTCGCAGGCGCCCGTCTCGCGCAGGGTCATCAGGGCGGCGGGACTGAGTTGCCGCAGCGAGATCGATTTGGTGATTTCGAAGTCGTGGCCGCGGGAGTTCTGGTAGGCCGACTCCAACTGCTTAAGGCCCTGCCAGAGCTTCTCCCCGGCCAGCAACCCGTCGCGGGCCGGATCCCAGTAGCCGAACTGGATGAAACTCGGGCCGGTGTAGCCACGTTCGTACCGGAACAGTTTCTCGGCCTTCTTCGCCAGCTCGTAGGTGAGCGTGTAGCCCTGATAGTCCAGGCCGTTAAGCTGACCGCATACCCAGGTGTAGAGCGCTGGCCCGCTGTACTTGCTCTCCAGGAAGTCCAGCACGGCCTGCGAGTTGTCGATCGCAGCCTGCTGATTCGCGATCTCCTTGCTGGCGATGTCGATCCGGATGCTCTGTGCGACCATCTGCTTGTCGATGTTGGTGATCTCGTGCCCGGCGATGTTCGCCTGCTGGACCCGTTCCTGCAGCTGCCTATGCAGGGCCGCCTTGCGGCCAGCGTTGGTCGACTCGAACGACGTGCCATTGGCTGCGACCTGCAGCTCGCGCGCGATGGCCTGGGTGAGATTGCCGAGATTCGAACCACCCCAGCTGATCTCAGCGCCGACGCCGAGCGGCGTCCCATGAGCGGCCGCCAGTGGAATCGCGTGGAACACACTGGCCAGTGCCTCGATGTGCCCGATCGCGGTCTGCTGGTCCCGTGCCTCGGCGGCTTTGTCCAGCTCCTGCTTCTCCAGCGAATTGACCTTGAGCCCGCCGACGTCCACTGGTGCCTCGATGAGGTCGGGTAGTTCGGCGTAGTCGGTGGTCTCGCTGGGCAGCTTCGACAGATCCTCACCGAGCAGCTTCAGCTGATGGGTGAGCCGATACACGGCCGCCGTCCTGCTGGCCGCCAGTGTGTCGCGGGCCGCAGTGGCCTCCTCCAGTTGCCGTGTCCGAACCTCCATGACCAGGCCGTTGATGGCGTGTTCGTGAACCGCCCGCAGATGCTGGAGTTCCTCAGCATCGCCCTTCTCCTTCGCCGAGAGGAACGCCGCGCCGAGCGATTTCAGCTCACTGCAGGCCTCCAAGGCCTTCTGGATCAGGTACACGAACCGGTAGTCCGGGATCGGGGTGTCCAGATCGTTGAGCACGCTCGAGATGCTCAGTCCCGCGGCTGCTGCTGCCACCAGCAGGTTCGGATCCAGCGGTGCCTCGAACAGAGGCAGTGGTGAGTAGACGCCGTTGATGTCCTGGCACGCGCGGATCTTCGCCAGCCGGTCGTCGATCGTTGCGCGCAGCGCCTGGATCTCGGGGTTGGCCGGGATGCAGAAGTAGAGACTGGACGCCGACCCGAACAGGTTGGCCGGTTGCGGCTCGATGATGGTCTGGCCGTCCGGAAGTTCAGCGGGGTCAGGTAGGTCGGGCTGGTTCGTGAACGGGAAGGCGAGCTCCAGATCGACGAGCGCATTGCTGAACGCGTCCCACCTGTCGAGCAGTGAGCGGTACGTGGCCGGCTCGGTCTTCCCTCGCTTCGGGATCTCCTGGCCGGCCGGGCCGTAGAGGTGTGACGCCATCACGTAGCACTGGATGGCCATCGGAATGGTCTCCAGGGTGTTCTGCCGGAAGTAGTAGTCGCCGTACTCGATCCAGATCCGCACGTACTGCATGGCGGCCCAGCGCTTGTAGGCCGAGATGCGGCCGCGGGCCACGACATGCGGGTTGAACGGATTGTTGCGCCATTCGCTGATGTCTTTGTCCGGTGTGTTCGGCTGCAGTCGCAGGAACAGGTCCTGGGCGTCTCGGTCGATCTCGGTCAGCCGCAGAGGGCGGAAGCGCCATACCGGATCCTGTGCGGTGTCCTTGGCCATCGGGTTGACGATCCAGTGCATGACGCGGAGCGCGTCATCGAATTGCCGAGCGCTGAGTAGTCGCTGCGCCAGCAGCATGAGTGCGTGGAAGCCGAGTTCCCAGGTGTAGAGGGAGACCGGTGACCGCAGCTCGTGGAACAGTGCGACGGCGTTCTGCTCGTATTGGCCGTAGCGCTCATCGAACGGTGCGACGTCGAGGTAGTACTGGAACAGCCCCTCAATGCCCCGCGTGTTCAGCCTGCCGAGCAGCGGCGGCACGTCCGCGTCGTCCAAGTGATCCTCGGGACCTCCCGAGTATACGAGAGTCACTGAACGCAGAGCGCGCAGTGCGTAGGGCCGGTCCGTGTGGAGCGGGCCTCCTGTCTCCAGCGCCTGCATGGACCGGAGCGCATTCGAGCTGTCCCAGTGGAACGTCAGCGCGGGACGGGGGGCCCAGTCCTCCGCGGTGCCGCGCGCGTCCAGGTGATGACCGCTGAACTCGAACCGCCCCACCTTGCCCGTGTGATAGACGTCGATTAGCACGGAGTCGCTGGTGATCCGTGGCACGAAGATGTACGAGCCGATGTCGGGCAGCACAGCGCCCTTGTCCGAGTACAGCGCGCTGGTGGACAGCCGCTTGGGCGACCATTTGCCGTTGCGGAACTCGCTGTAGTTGAGTTTGATCTCCCAGGACAGCAGGCTCTGGGTAGCGCTCACCGGTTTGTCGCCCACGGCGTTGAAGGTGTCGTTCCCCGACGCCGCGGCTGGCGGGTCCGCCTTCCGGTTGAACTGCGGGAAGAAGATCAGCAGCCGGCCCTGGAAGACGACCGGAGTGAGGTAGCAGCCGTTCACATTCGCCTGTCCCCGGATCACGTCGTAGCTCGGCACGTCGACCGGGACCCGCTGCCAGGGGTACCAGCGGATGTTCTCGGTGTCTAGTACTCGGTAGTGGAACAGGTGGGGCGCGGCCTGGGTGCGGGCAAACAGGTGCACCTTCGAGGTGGCGGCATCGACGAAGAGCCCGGCCGGTTCGAGCCGGGCGACCTCGTCCAGGCCGTCGACGTAGGTCCGCAGCGCCGCCTCGATGGTGTCCTGGTTGATGTCCTTCTGTAGAAGCTGCGCCTGCAGCGCGTCGAAAATTTCCGAGGTGTCGTCGCGCAGCTCGCCTCGCAGGTAGCTCTCGGGGTTGACGAACACCTTTCGGTTCGCCTCCCAGACGCGGTACTTCTGCATCCACCCCCAGCGACCCCGGTCCAGCACCGTGGCGTCGACCCCGTGGTCAGCCTCCAGGCCCAGCAGGCACCGTTGGACGAACGTCTGGACGCTGGAGAGCGCCTGCTTGATCCGCGACGTGTCCCGACAGGTACCCATCTCGACGTCGATGAGGAAGAACTCGAAGAGGCTATCAGCGTCCAGTACGCCCCACTCGCGCAGCTCCGGCCGGGCGACCAGGTAGTCGACCAGGGCCCGGCGCTGATGCGCTCGCAGCTCGTCGTACAGCGGCTCGACCGCCTTCTCCCAGTCCTCCTGGATGAAGCGGCCCCGGTAGGCGGCCTCAATCCCGCAGGCCAACGCATGCGCTGGCCAGAACCGCGACCCGGGGTCGGCCCAGGCGAACAGCTGCTGCACCTCGGCCCTGCAGGCGTCCACGACCTCCAGGGCACGGGCCATCCGGGTCAGCATGATTTCGTCGCGGAACGATGCCGGGTCCCGGACGTCGAACCCCACCGGCGCGAGCAGCGCCGAGACCTGTGCCGGATCCCAGCCGGTGGCCGTCACGATGCGGTCGGCCAGCTGGGCCGGGTCGGGTGCCGTTCCGCGAGCCCAGCGGAATAGGGCGACCATGGCGGCGCCGTTGCTCGAGATGCTGCTGCGCAGCCGGGCGTACGCAGCCAGCCGCCGCCAGCCGGCGAGGCCCGGGGCATCGAAGTCCCAACCGCCGAAGTCCGGCTGGTGCAGGTCCAGCCAGCTCGTCTCCTCGGTATCGAGTTGGTGCGCGTTCACCAGCACGGCCGCGCGCCAGAGCTTCACGAGCACCTTATCCACCCCGGCTGTCGCGTGATCGGCGAGCAGGGCCGACGCTGGGATCGCTGCCGTGGGGCGGCCCGTGGTCCGCCATGCCAGCCTGGCCAGCGGGATGGCGTGGGTGTCGAAGCGGATCAAGGAGCCGGAGCGCAGCCGGACCGGCCCGCTCTGCCACACGTTGTTGGGGTCCTGCTGCTGGCGGTCCAGCGGCAGCGCGGCGCCGTCGATCGACAGGGCGGCCGGTTCGGCGTCGGACTCCGAGGCCACGAAGACGTAGTCGTCGGTGGCGGGCACGATCAGGTAGCCGCTGAATCCGGGCTGGGCCGAACCGGAGACCCTTAGCGACAGCAGAGCGGCCATCGCCGATTCGCCGTCCGCGCTGAGCACGGCGGAGAGCAGGACGTCAGTCACCGGCCCGTCGAGACCTGCGGCCAAGGCGACGGTGTCCACGACGAGCTTGTGCGCCAGGCGGCTGCGCAGTTCCGGCAGCAGAGCTTGGAGGAAGGCCAGCCGCTTTCCTGCCGCGCTGGACGGCTCGGTGGGGGCCGGCTCGCCCGCGCCGGGCACGGGCCAGACGTCGCCGGCCAGCAGGACGTCGGCCGACTGCTGTTGCGCAGCCGGATCCGGCAGCAGCGACGCTATCGTGGCCTCGAAGAACCGCTTCGGCTGTGCGGCGAGCCGGTCCAGGGCGGCATGCCACGCGGGCAGCGCGGAGAGCGCGTGTACCAGGGCGCGGTCGTTGTCGTCGAGGATCCCGGTCACCGACAAAGTGGCGGACGGCGTCGGCTGTCCTGCTTGCGCGGCCGGTGATGTGTACGTGACCCGTCCCGCCAGCGCCTGCGGAACCTGAAGGGCCAGGCCTGCGGGCGCGTTCGTGATCCAGGGCCAGCTGCCCTGCAGCAGGCCCACGATCTGGTTCACGATCGGATCGTCGAACAGCAGGCTGCACTCGGTGCGGACGCGCTCCACCGTCGCGAGCGCCTCGTCGTCACCGCCCAGATCCGCGTGCTGCTGATCGATTGCAGTCAGCCCGTCGTACAGAGTCTTGGCCAGCCGGAGCACCGCGACCTTCGGGGGCGCCAGGGGGCGCCGGACGTCGTCGTGGCCGGTGAGTGCGAAGTCGAGTTGGCGCAGTGACAGCCCGGCGTCCTCGGCTCGCTGCCAGTCCTCGAGGAAGGCCCAGGTCGTCCGGGCGTCGACGAAGGGGTCGCCCAACACTGCCCGGAGCCGGACCAGGTCTGTTGCCTTGAGCCTGAGCCGACGGCCCAGTACTGCGTAGCGGAGCAGCGCGGACAGCGTCGTGACGGTGAGCTCGTCCGGCAGGCCCAGCTCCGTGCGCAGGACGGCGACGTCCTGCGCGGCCATACCGAGCGCGGCCTGGAGGCCGGCGAGGTGGTCGGTGAGCGGCCCGGCGCCGACCAGGACCTGGCCGTTGGCGTCGGGGCGGAAGACGTCGTCGGTGCCCAGCACGTTGTGGCGCAGGAAGACCCGGGCGTAGAGCGAGTCGTCTCCGGCCGTGCCGATGTCGTCCCAGAACGCCAGCACGCGGTCGAGTTCGAGGCCCGTCCGCTCCATTACCCGGTTGACGAAAGTGAGTTCGTGCAGGAAATCCGGGCTGATCGAGGCCGGGCGGGCGACCGGCGGGCACCCGTCGTCGGGCCGGTCGCACGGGCCGGTCGAGCACCCGCAGTCCTCCTCAAAGTCCCACGCCGTGGCGGGGTCCTGGCCGCCGTCGTCGGGGGTGTCCGGGTCGTCCTTGGCTGGGCCGCCGTCGGCGCCCAGGCCGGCCAGCGCCTGGTCGGTTTCGGGTACGGTCCAGCCCAGTGCCCGCCACAGCCTGGCGAAGCGTTGGATCCGTCCGTACTCCGCCTTGGTGACGGCGGACCCGTCCAGGTGGGCCAGCCGCACCGGGTCCAGGTCGCAGGAGTCGGCCGGCGGCAGCCAGCGGATCCGTGAGCCCGGCCCGGTCTCACCAGGTGCCCCCTCCCGGGGCGAGGCGGGCCGGATCAGGAAGCCGTTCCCATCGGTCTCGCCGATCACGAAACCCTCGGGGCTGAAAATCTTTATGTTGCTCAGCGCCTGCCCGGTGCTGAGGACCGCCTTCCCGTCCGGGTCCACCCGTCCGGTGAGGGCGCCGTCGAGGTCGGTGATGGAGCCGGCATGGTCAAGGCGGCCGAACTTGCCCCAATCCTCGATACCGATGGGTCCGTACAGGTCTCCGGCGATCGGAAGTCGGGGGCGCTCGCCGGAGTCCAGCACAATCAGCCGGCCGAGTCGATCGAACCAGCAGTGCACCCAGGCGGTGAGTTCCGCGCGGGTGAGGCGGTCCTCCGGGGCCGTCGGCCCGCAGGGCCCTTCCTGGCTCAGCCGCCGCCAGAGCCCCGGCACCACACCCTGCTGGGAGACCAGGAACTCGATGAGCTTGGCGAAACGCCGCTTCGGATCGGTGGTTGCGGTATCGACCAGGGTCTGCAGGAATCGGTAGCTCGCCTGGATTGCCAGCGTCAGCCTTTGCGCGGGCCCACTCGGCATCATCGGGTTGACGAACCGGGTCCGCAGGATCTCGACGAGTTCGGCGTAGGTCAGGCCGGTCCGTGGCAGGAGCTGGTCCTTCACGAACGTGAGCCCCAGGTGGCGGGTCTCGTCGGCGTCCAGCATGTCGTCCGCCGATCCGTACCCGTAGTACTCGTGCACCGGACGGACACCGATCCGCCGTCGGTATTGCCGAGGGCTGATCGTGTCACCCGTGCACAGTTCGAGATAGGCCCTGGGCGGGAACGCCTCGCCGGTGAGGATGACGTACTGCTCCTGGGTAAGACCGAGAAACTCGGCATCCGCCGCGCGCTGCCGCAGGACCGCCCAGATCTCCCGGATCTGCGGAAGGTCGTCCGGGTCCGCGTTCTTCGTGTCACTGTCCGGCGGCCCGCTGCGGAACCGGTCGAGCACGTCGAACCGCGTGGTCTTCATCGCGCGCAGCCAGATCCGCATCCGGTCGATCGGCTGGTGGTAGGGCAGCCCGATCGGGAAGACCGCGCTCTTCAGGATGCAGTAGGCCTCCTGGTTGACGTGATGCGGCTGCGCCTGCAGTTCGCCACTGGTCTCGGTGCGCACGTTGAACGTCTCGAGCGTGACCTGCTTGGGATCGTCCGTGTTCTTGGCGTAGTCGCCGAGGTGGACGACGAAACTCTCCATGATCTCATTGACCAGGTCGACGTACGGCAGCACCACATTGGTGTTTGCGCAGGTGAGTTCGAGACAGCCAAGATCGGGCCGGCGCCGCAGCAGCTTCTCCAGCGGTGTCCCGGCGATTCCCGGCACCGCCGGCCGGTCCGGATCCAGGTTGTTGTTCCGCAGATACTGCAGCAGCTCCACAAAATATGCGGCCGGGCTGTAGACCGACAGGCAGTCGTCGCACTCGCAGAAGTCCAGGTCGCCGAACAAGCCCTGGATGTCGAGGGTGGCCCCGGTGGTGTCGGCTGCTGTCTGCACCCGCTCGAGCCGCTCGCGCTGAGAGAGCGTGCCGTCGGCCAGCTGAATCCCGGAGCCGGTGATCTGCTGGCGCATCGCCGCGAGCGCGTCCTCGTTGCGGATCTGCACCCGTACCGCATTCTCGTGCGTCACAACGGCCGCGGCCGGATCCAGCTGCCCCTCCACCCGGCGGAGAAACTGGTCGCGCGGCGTCATCGCCACGGCCATGGCTGACCGATTGCCCGTGCCGATCACCGCAGCTAAGGCTTCCGGCGTGGGGCTGATCGCCTGCACGCGCTGTAGAGTCTTGAGCCCTTCGATCACGCCCGCCCGCTGGTCCTCCGAGACGCCGTCCAGGGCATCCGGGGCCTGGAGAGCGGAGTTGAGCGAGTTCTGCCGCAGATCGAATCCGGCGCCCAGATTGTCGAGCACCCGCACCACACCTGCCTGCTCAGCGGCATTACCGACGGAGATCTCGTCGTCCTGCACCATCCGCTGAAGCACCGCGGTCGGCTCGCGCCGGAACAGTCCGGTGCGAAGCTGCCGGGCGAACGCCATACGGCGTTCCTGTGGCGTGTCGCCGGACAGACCAGTCGGCGGCGCGGACTGACCGAGCGCCGCCACTAGGTCATCAAGTCCGTTCTGCAGAGCGATCGTTCGGAAGCTGGGCACGGTACCCGGAGCCGCCAGCGCTGTCTCTAGCGGCCGATAAGCGCCGCTCCAGGCGACAAACTCTTCGGCTGCAGAGACCTCGTCGGGCTTGGTGTCGTCCGGGGCCAGCCGACGGATGGCAGCATCACGAGCATTCATGCGAAGTCCCCGTTCAGCTCTTCCCGGTCGGTTGAAGCAGCCCTGGACTGACCATGAACAGCGCTTCGACCGTGGTGTCGCGAAGCACGTCGGCCAACGCGTCCGAGGCCCAGAACGAGGCGTGGAGCATCAGTTGATCGCTGTCCGTGTCGGCGGACAGCAGCTCCCTGGTCTGCGGGAAGGTTTTCGGGCGTGGGGTTCCTACCGACAGGGCCCACGCCTCGATGTCTGCTTCTAAACGGGCTTCGATATTTACAGCACTGGTGCGTCCACCATGGGCAGTTGGTGTCCAGCCAGGGTGGTACGCCAGGGCGCCAGGATCGTGTGCGATGAGGGAGGGAGTGTGCTGCAGGCCGGCCTCGCAGCCGGTCTGCGGTGACCGGGAACGCATGATCAATCCGTGCACAGCCATATCCCGACCCCCCGTGACGGCCACGTCGAGTTCTACGTGCCCGCAGTGTGGCCGGGATCCGGAGCCAGGACAATGCGACGTTCGGCGTATGCGCAGTCCGATCAATTCTCTCCTACACCTGAGGGTGAGTCCCTCGAAACTATCTAGCGCAAACGCGGCGCCTGCGCCCCACTGGCGCCGCATAATTCTAAGCTTTCGTGAACAATCAGAGTTCGGGCTTACGCTTGCCTACGGCGCTTTCAATAGCCAGTGGGAGCCGAGTGTGGTCGTTGAGATCGGTCCGTGTCTTCCAAGCAAGGCACGCTCCAGGGCTTCCGGCTGCCCGAACGATTGACCACGCTGAGCTGCCGCAGCACAGTGTCCAGCATGGACCGGTCAGCGGGGCCCTTCTGGCCCGGCAGCGCGCGCTCGGCACTACTCGCGGTGCCGGTAGTACTGATCGGCTTGCTGATACTGCTCGGCGTGTTGCGTGCGAGTATTGACTGGCCGAGCGAAAAACATGAGGGAACGACCCTGATCGGGATCTTCTTACTTACGATTCTGCCGGTATTGCTTGTTCTCTTCGGAAGCCTTACCGATGGCGGAGAGGTTGAAGCCTTCGGTATTCGCATACAGTTCCCGGCTGCGGAGCGTCAGCCTCGAGAAATCGCAGTCTCACCACGCATGGGCCTTACTCCCGGAGCTACGTTAAACGACAACAGTACCGCAGCGATCCTGGATACTCTACAAGAAGCGGCACGAAGCGAAGTGGCGGTTGTTGACCTGGAGGACGGTACGGCATGGTGGGAGACAAGACTCTTGGTGCTCTGTTCCGGCGCTGTGCGACTTGAACGACCCCAAGCAATAGTGTTCTTGGCGACCGTCGGCGACTCCGGTGCTGGCACTTTCCAGGGTTGGGCTACACCGGCTGTACTTCTGGAGCGCTTGCTTACCCGCCCGGCTCTGCGCAGGTCGTACGAGCGGGCCTTGGCTGTGAGTCGTCAATGGGACCAAGCCATAGCTGATACTGAAGGCGGCATTCCTGACCTCCCCTTCACCTCTCCGGCCGCCAGCAGGTATGCGCAATGCTTCTTCCCTGGCCCGGGCGGGGAGCGAAACCCGTTCGCCTCCGAGCAGGTCTTGGCTGTCGAAGTCGGACATCTGGAGAGCAGGCGAGAGCACGGCGTCATCACCATCACACGCCTCGAGGAACTATTCTTACCTGTGCTACGGCGTGAAGCCGCCGTCGTTGACGCACGCCTGAACAGCCCCGAGTCCTGGCAGCAGAAAATACTGGACACGGAAGAGCCATTCATTCCGCTCGTGCATAAGGGGGGGCGCTACGAGCATCTTCTTTCCAGGGAGCAAGCCATCAATGAAATACTGCGAGCTCTCACCACCGTTGAGACGAACTGACCGAGATGCTTCAGCGTGACCATTTGTCACGTGGCCGGCATGAGTTCCGGGGCATACAAGAAAGTCACAGGCTCTCGGCACGAATCATATGGCGCAGACTTTCCCGGGCGCCCACGAGGTCTCGAGCGCTTTGTCACTGCGGGCTTTGCTGGTGAACAATATGGCTGTTGCGGGCTGACCCACGGCCGGTGGCCGCAGCGGCGCAGAGTCGCCCCCACCTACACGGGTAGGAACGGGCTGGGCCTGCCGTGCCAGGAGATGCGCAACGCATCGCGGGCTCGGGTAGTGGCGACGAAGAGCTGGTTACGGCTTTTTTTGAGTTCTCTCTCGTACCGCTTGGGGGCGGTCGTCTCATACTTCTCGACGACGGCGGTGCGCGGCAGGATGCCGTCGCTCGCGCCGATGACTGCGAGCTTCTGGTACTCAAGCCCCTTGAAGCGGTGCATCGTTCCGATGTGGACCTCGCCGCCGCCCTGCGGGCCGTCCTTGGTGAGGGTCGCTGTGGTGATGCCGTGCTTCGTTTCCAGGTCGACGGCGACCCGGCCGGCCATGTCACCGTCGGCGACGCAGACGGCCATGGTGCCGCTAGGGTCGCGTACGGTGCCGTCCTCGGCGGGCTGGGTGATGTCCGCGCGCCACTGCTTGAGCGCCTCGGCGAGCTGAGTGATCTCGTCGGTCCAGTCGGTGCACGCGACGTACTTGGGGGCTGGGCCGTGCAGCAGGGAGTGGTAGCCGTCGAGGGTGTCGGTGCCGTCGTCGAGGTCGTCGTAGGTGGCCCCGCGGACAACCTTGGCGGCCTGGTCGAGAATCTCCTGGGTGGTGCGGTAGCTGAGCGTCAGTTTCGAGGAGCGACCGCGGATGTTGACGCCGACGGTGGAGAGGGTGACCTGCCGGTCGTAGATCCGCTGGTGGGTGTCACTGGCGATGAACAGGTCGTCCGGGCCAGGCGTGGCCATGGCGCGAAGCATCTTCCAGTGGGCGGGGCTGAGATCCTGGGCTTCGTCAACGACGATGTGCCGGTAGCGGTGGCGGAGGTAACGCATCCCGGAGCTGTTGTCGTCCAGGTGGGTCAGGTCTCCGCCGCCGATGTGCTCCTTGCGTTCGGCCCGGATCTGGATCTTGCGAGCGCGTTCCATCTCGTAGCGGGCCGCGCGTTCGGCGGCCTGGGCCCAGGTCTCACGGCCCATACCGTTGAGGCGCAGGGTGAACTGGTCGAGCAGCTTCCAAATTGCCGCGCGTTCGGGCCGACTGAGGGCACGGCCCATGCCGGCGCGGCGGGCCTTGAAGTAGTCCTGGCGGGTGGCGAGGGACTGGCCGAGGATGATCTGTTCCCATTCCTCGAGGAGGAACTCGGCATCCCAGCGCTGTTCGTCGTGTTCGAAGAGGACTTCGCGTAGTACATCCATGGCGTGGTCGTCGGTGATCAGGCTGCGCTGCGAGCCGGGCGCGATGTTCTCGTTGAGGACGCTCTGGGCGAGCTGGTCGATGTGCTTGATGTCGATGCGGCCGAGCAGTGCCGGCTCCATGAGCGAGGTGAGCCGGGAGCGCAGGTCGGCGGTGAGGTTCTTGGTGTATGTGGTCAGCAGGATCGGCTTGCCGTGGCCGGGCGGTAGAGCGGCGGCGAGGCGGGCGACGCGGTGCAAGGCGACAATGGTCTTGCCGGTGCCGGGTCCGCCGCTGACACGGGCAGGACCTTTGTAGTTCCGTTCAACGATTTTGCGCTGGGTGGGGTGAAGGTAGACCTTCCAGGCGCGGAAGTCGCCCTCGGCGAGGACGTTGCGGATGTCGTCGTCGACCGTGGTGACCGCGGTGCGGGTAAGGGCCGCCGCCATGTCGTTCTCGAAGCCCGGTTCGAGTTCGGTGGAGGCAGGTTGGGTGATCTCGCGTTCGACCTCGTCTACGGACATGCCGGAGCCGAGTCCGGTGAGGACTTCAGCGGCCAGGCGCGGGGCGCCGGCGATGAGCTGGTCGAGTTCCTCTTCGGTGGTGACGGTGAGGGCGAGGTCGATGAGGACGTCGGCGACGCCAAGGCGATGCAAATCCTCAGGGGTGCAACCCGTGAGAAGCGGTTCGGCGGGGGCGGCCGATTGCTGCGTTACGACGGGTGCGGTCGTGGGCTCGGCCGGTGCGGTCTGCTCGTCCGGGGCCGGAGTGAGCTGGAGTCCCGCGCGCTGGAGCACACTCTGGCCGACCACACCGAGGTCGACGAATTCGATCTCACCGGTGATCCGGTTGATGGCGACGCTGAGCTCTTCGTAGACGTCCTTGCGGTGGCGCACCGCGACGATCAGCCATTGTTGCACCCCGTCGGCGCCGACACCGGCCCGAGCAAGGAGCGCCCGGTACGACCGGTCGATCTTGGCACGGAAGATCCGGCCGTCGCCCTTGAGTGGCTTGAAATCAAGGCTGGGGTGATCGGGGTCGAGGCGAAACTGATGACAGAAGTCGTAGAACTTCGTCTTGACCGACGAGTCCATCTTGTAGAGCTCGTTTTCGGCCTTCTGGTAGAGGCTCAGGCGTGCGGTCATCGGGCGGCACTCTGTTCTTCGGAGTCGGGGTGAACGGCCGCGTCGGGGAGAGCGGCGAGGAGGGCGTCGAGATCGGCAAGCCAGTCGTCGGCCGAGCGGACGGTGAACCCGGCGTCGCGGTAGGCACGCCAGGTCTTGTCGCTCTCGTCGTCCTCCTGGTCGTACGGCTCGGCCATGACGGCGATCCGCTGGTCGTCGTGGTCCCAGGCGAAGTCGGCGAGCCAGCCTCGTTCGCCGAGCTCATAGCCATAAGCCGGGGCTTTCTTGCCGCCGTCGGCCAAGACGTGGGCGAGGCGGGTGAGGGGGGTGTCGGGTTCGTCCTCATCAAGATATTCGAGGATCTCCCGGTCCCACAGCAGATCCCGTACCGCCGCTTCGAGAGGCGTTTCGTCGGACGCCTCCAAGGGGGACACCTCCGAGGACACGGGCTGCGGGGCAGGTGTGCCGGTGCCGTACCGCACGACGAGGGACTCGAGTTCGCCGAGGCCGCCAAAGGCCTTGAGTAGCGCGGCGTCGAAGCGGCCCGCGGTGGTCGTGGTCAGTTGGACGCCGTCGCCGCCGTCGTGGGCGAGGAACTGCAAGATGTTGGACCACTGGAGCCAGGAGCGCCAGCGCGCCTTGTGCTCGGGTGTGCCGAGCTGGTCGGGTTCGCTGTCGTCGAGGCAGGCCAGGGCGGACCAGTGGCCTGTGGACCCGTCGACGAGGAAGGCTATGGGCAGACCGGACTGGTCGCAGGTCTGGAACAGGTTGAGCGTGCCCGTACCCCGCACGGGCGCCGGGTCGATGCCGTCGGTGCGTCCCCAGGTACCGAGGAGGTGGCCGAGTGTCTGGCGAGTCTGGTCAGGGGTGCCGTTGCCGACGAGGATCTCCTGGCCGGTGCCGAGGAGTCCGCCGACCACCGCCGATGCCCGCTTGCCCCAGACCGCGTCGTCGGGGCTGCGCAGGTAGGCGAGGAGCATGTTCATCGGGTCGGTGAAGGCGGTGGTGGCGAGGTCGTCACCGCCACGCTCGGCGTAGAGCTGCTTGGCCACGTCCTGGGCGCTGCGCGGGTACGGCGGCCACACCGGCTCGGCCGGCTCTCGCTCCGCCGACGACTCCGCCGTGTTCGTCTGCTGCTCGAAGGCGTCGAGGTCGTCCCAGGCGAGCTGAAAGACGGCACGTCCCTCGGCCCGGAGCCGGTTGCGCTTGTCGGCATCGCCGGCGAGCCGGTTGTGACGGCGGGTGGCGTGGAAACGGTGTCCGTCGAGATAGACGGTGATCTTCTGTTTGGAGCCCTTGGGGCCGTCGATGCGTTCGAAGGTAAAGTCAGTACGGGTGAAACCCTCGTTGCGCTGGGCGGTCAGACGCCAGCCGTGCACGGTGCCCACCTCGTCCAGACGCAGATAGGCGCTGTTGTCGCCGCTCTCCTCCAGCACGGCGTCGCCGCGCTGTCCGGCCCACCCACGCAGGGCCTTGAGGAAGCGTGCCTCCAGATCGGACTCGACCTGCCCGTCCAGACCGATCTGATCGGTGTTGCCGACCTTCTTGGTGTCCCAGGCGTCGGTGTCGGTGCCGAGGAGTTCGTCGAGGATCTCCAGGGCGGCCTGGCGGGAGACGCTCTCGATGTACTGCTCGTCGGCGTAGAGGTACAGGCAGCGGTGGCAGGCCGGTCCGCCCTCTCCGTTGCAGGGGCACTCCACGAGGAGCCGACGTGCGCCTTCTAGCACCTGACGGAAGTTCGCGGGGGCGGTGAGCCGGTCGAGGTAGCCGGTGCCGTGCGGGAGGCGGTCGTAGAGGACCAGGAAGTGCCGCTTCTCTGCCGTGTCACGGTCCGGCATGGTGGCGAGGGTGGTGTCGAGGTGCTGCGGGTCGCCGCCGAAGGCGCCGTCCACGCCCAGGCGCAGGGCGGCCTGGAAGGAGTGGACCTTCTCCTTGACGAGGACGGTCGCGGCGGGCAGCAGGATGCGCAGGGCTTCGGTTTCCAGCTCGTGGGCGAGCAGGACCTCTTCCTGGGATACGCCCTTTTTGCCGCGCCGCAGCGGGCACCAGGGGGTGTGGTGCTTGAGTTCGCGTTGCCGATTGGCGGAGTTGTCTACGGAGTCGCGGTCGTCGTCGAAGACCGGTCGTCCATCGGCGCTCGCCGCTCCGCAGGCCGTGCACACATGGAATGGGGCGATACGCACGGGCTGCCCGGCAAGCTGGTCGTTGTCCTGGGCGCCGATGCTGAGCGGTCCGGTGTTGACGCTGCGGATGACGGCCCGGCGGGTGTAGTCGACGCCGAAGATCTCTTTGGTGTGCCGCCAGGACTTGCCCTTGGCGAAGTGCTCAGGGTGGATGTCGACCATGTCGACGACGGTGTAGAAGCGGCGGTCGCGGTCGTCGCTTTCGTCGCCGATCCTGGCGTCCTCGCGCTTGTCCCGGGCGGTGACAACACTGGGCTGGACGATCTGCCACAGGCAGCCGGAGTCGGCGATGCCGGTCTCCCCGCAGCGCGGGCAGGGCGTGATGTCGTTCTCGGCGTTCTCGGTGCGGACGTAGCCGCACGAGGGGCAGAAGCGCCAGTGGCGCCAGTCCTGGTCCCGGCCGGTGACGATGTCGATACCAGTGATCCGGTGCTTGTAGCCCTCGGCGTAGAAGGTGTTGCCGGGGGCGAGCTCGGACAGGGCGAAGCTACGCGGACGCCCGTAAGAGAACGACTTCGACTTGTAGCGGGGTCGGCCTTCGGGTGTGGTGCCCTCGGGCCAGAAGACGGTGGCGTCGAGGGTGGTCGTGGCGTCGATGAGGGCGTAGTTGGGCAGCAGGCCGAGGTCGCACAGCACGGTCTGGGCGGGCTGACGCTGCCGTGTGGCACCCTGCTTGGAGATGGCGCCGAGCTCGGCCTCCAACTCCGCCTTCGTGCTCGCCTGTTCGTCGTCGCCGTCCTTGAGTTCGTCGATTGCGGAACGGATCGTACGGATGCGGGTGCGCAGCTTCTGGTTCTCGCGCTCCCACTCCCGTTCGGCCTTCTCGATCGCGCTGCGGATGCCACGGACCGCGTACTTCTCCAGCTCCTTCTTGGCGGCGTCGCTCACGCCGGTCGGAAACAGGGCGAGGAAGCCAGCGACGAGTTCCTCGCCGTGGGCGAGGGCGGCGTCGGTGAAGTCGGCGAGATAGCCGGAGGGACCGAAGAGCTCGTCGACCCGGCGCGACAGCGCGGCCAGCGGCCTGCCGTCCTCGCGCAGCAGTCGGCCGCGCGCCGCGAGATCGAGGAGGTGGGCGGTGTACTGACGGCGCAGGATCTCGATGGCCGACAGATACGAGCCCGGCGGTACGATCCGTCCGTCGATCATGTCCCGCGGCCGGTCGAGGAAGTACAGGTCGCGACGCTTGCGGTCGGGGATAGTCAGCAGGAAGGCGTTTCCGGTACGGCGTCCGGCCCGACCCGCCTGCTGAGCATAGTTGGCCGGACGGCGCGGTAGGGCGCCGAGGACGACGGCGGACAGGTCGCCGATGTCGATGCCCATCTCCAGGGTGGGCGTGCAGGAAAGCACGTTAGGGTCGTTGAATCCCTCGCCGTTGCGGAAGGCGTCCTCGACACGTTCGCGCTTGCCGCGGGTAAGCAGACCGGTGTGCTCAGCGGTGATGACCTGGTAAGTACCCGCTCGCCGGTACAGGCTGCGGTAGTAGTCGTCACGGTAGTCGCGGTCCCGGTCGTGCCGGTCCACGGTCTCCAGCCACCGGTCGCCGGCGATCAGCCGCCCCGTCGTGCAGCGATACGCCTGGCAGGGCTGCCCGTGGTACTGGTCCAGCAGCGAGGGGTGGACGGTCTGCTCCCAGAAGCACTTCGGGCAGCGCACATAGGCCTCGTTGACCTGGGCGTCGGTCAGCAACTGCAACCGGATGGCCCCTGGCTGGAGGCCGTACAGGCGGGCGGCCGTGTCGCTCGGGGTACGTGCTGCAAGCAGCCCGGCATCGGTGAGCCGGGGCAGCAGCCGAACCCAGAACTCGTCGGCCTGTTCGCGGGTCATGTCGAGGCAGCGCTGGGCCCAGGTCTGGTACCAGGACAGCCGTCCGGCGGCGAAGTCGAACTCGCTGCTCGGCTTGGGCCGCGCGAGCAGGAAGCTCGGTGCGGAGACCCCCTTGGGGAAGGCCTTCATGCCGCGCGGGCGACCTCCCCAGATGAAGTAGCGGCTGGTGCCCGCCTCGTCGAGAAACTTCTCCAGCCACCGGTGTCCAACCGCTCCACGTGTACGCAGTCGCTCCATCAGGCCGCGCAGAAAGGCCAGGTAGCGGGCGTCGTCGTGTTCGGTGAGCGTCAACCCACGGTGGGAGGCCTCCTCATGAGCGGCGCGCACGAGCGCCACAGCCGCCTGCTCATCGGGGACGTCCACCCAGGCGGCTGAGGTACGGGTCAGTTCGAGGGTACGGCCGTTGCGGGAGCGGTGGCCGAACTCCATGACGGCCCCGAACGCGAACCGTTCACCGATCAGGTCCCAGGTCTTCTTGTCCCCACCTCGTCCTTGGCCGGACAGCAGGCGTGCGACGCCCGTGTCGTCGTGGAGGTCTGGCGGGACGACGGCGGCGAGTGTCTCACGGTCGGTGGTGGCCGCGACGACGTTGGCGACGAGGTCGTTGAGGGCGCTGGACTGCTGTTCGCTCAGGTGCTTGGTGAACAGGGCCCGCAAGGAGAAGGTATACGAGCGGGAGGCGACGAAACCGGCCCGGTGCGCGGCGTCCTGTACCGAGTCGTTGAACATCAGCGTCTTCGTCTCACGCTGCTTCTTGTCCATCTCCCCGCCGGTGAACAGCTGGGTGATGGAGGCGGCTGCGAGCGCGGCGGCACCCGTACCGACGAAGCGGATCGCGTTGTGGGTGCCGCAGGCAGGGCACCAGTCGTCCTTGGCGGCGCGTTCCGCGGTGTCGCCGAGCTGGACGAGGACGAAGGCGGAGTCAGGGCCGGCGGGCGCCGGGTTGCCCTCGTCGTCGTAGTCGCCCTGAGGGTCGGGCAGCCGCAGGCGCTGGGACAGGCCGTCGAGCACCATGAGCACGCCCGCGCCGCCGGTTGTCAGCGACCTCTGCGCCGCCGGGTCCATGGCGGTACGGCCGTTTCCCTCGCGGGCCTCGTTATCGGTGGCCGCCACCAGGGTGCGCACCTTGGCCTTCTCGGCGGTGACGGTGGCCCGGCGGATCTTGTGGGCCTCGAAGTTCAGCTCCTCGAAGTTCGACTCGGGAGCGAGGACCGACCAGCCGGAACGCCCGCACTCGCGGCAGTACACCGCAGGCAGGAAGATCTTGGTGTCGCGGGAGGTGGTGGTGTCCGGAGTCGTACGCGATTGGCTCTGCGCCCCGGCCGCGTCCCATGCGAACTCGGCTTTCGGCCATGGCAGTACGCCACGCAGCATGCGGGTGACGGACCGCGCCCACTGGTGCACCTCGACCTGGACGAAGGGGCGGCTGATCGCGGCCGGCGCGTCAGGGGCACGTGCCACGGACAGCAGCGCGACAAAGCGGGCGAGTGCCAGCGCGGCGATCTGGGGACGTGTCGTGATCGCCTCGTCCCAGCTCTTGGCGCCACTGCGGCGCATCACGTCGAGTACCTCGTCGTAGGTGCGCACCGTGCCGTCGAAGGCGTTCAAAACGGCATACGTGAGCCGGTTGCGCTTGAGTGCCGCGCCGAGGGCGACCGGGTCGGTGATCCGGCTTCCGATGACGGCCTCGGCGAGGTCCGCGAGTTCTTCGGGGCCGCCGGATGCCGGATCCGGCAGAGCGGTGAGTGTCTCGGGGGCTGTGGCCTGGCCGGGGAGGAATCTCGCGTCTGGGATCGACTCGTCCTCGCCCAGGATGAACTCGTCGACCGTCAGCCGGTCCTCGCCGACGATCGCGTCCTCGGTGAACTCCGTGCCGAAGACGTTGGTGGCCACGGAGAGGAGTTGCTGTACCCCGTCCGCATCGGTACCGGAGGCGAGGGTCGCAGAGGTGGCAATGGGGGTGATCGAACCCAGCGGCATGCCGGGCCGGTTGGCATCGACGGCGATGGCGAGACGGCGTAGCAGCATGGCGACGTCAGTGCCCTGCGCGCCGTCGTAGGTGTGGAACTCGTCGACGACGACGTAGCGGATGTCGCTGCCGTCCCACAGCGGGGCGTCGGCCGCGCGCTGCAGAAGCAGGTCGAGCATCTTGTAGTTGGTGATTAGGATGTCCGGCGGAGACAGCTGCATGTCCTGGCGGCGGGTGTAGACCCGGTCGTAGTGCGTCGCCGCTTTCTCCCCGATGTACAGGCCGGCGCGGACACCGCTCAACTCGTCGTAATCGGTGAGCAGATCATTAATACGGGCCGCCTGGTCCGTAGCCAGGGCGTTCATCGGGTACAGGAAGACCGCCTTGACCCCGTTGTTCCCGGCCGCGCGTTCGCGCGCGCAGTGATCGAGCACGGGGTACAGGAACGACTCGGTCTTGCCGGATCCAGTGCCTGTCGTGACGAGCGTGGGCTGAGGTGTGTGGCCATCCTTGGAGGTGAGCCGGGCGAAGGCGCGGGCCTGGTGCGCGTACGGCGTCCAGCCGTCGGTACGGACCCAGTCCAGGTGCTGCTGCCAGCCGTCGTCGGCCGGGGTGAAGGGGGTACGCAGGCGGAGGTACGGTCCGCGGAACATACCCGTCGTCTCGTCCCCAAGGAAGGCATTCAGCGCCTTACGGGCGCCCTCGTCCGCGAGGCCATACGTCGTGGACAGGTACTGGAGCAGGCTTTCCTTGAGTCCCTGCGCTTCGAGGGTCGGCCTCACGGGGTCGGGACCTCCATCTTCTCCGGGTCCCAGAGACCCTTAGTTACAGCTTCATCGAGGCGCTGCTTGAAGTAGGCGTGAGCTTGGCGCATCTCGCGCTCGCGGTTCGCCTTGTAGAAGGAGGCGGTGTAGCCGGTGGGGACGGGGTTGTTGTCGGGGTCGTCCTGGTAGGCCTGGAACTGGGTCCAGTGGTCCTTGGTCTGGTGGATACCGTACGCGTACCGATCTCCGGCCATCTTTCGCTCTTTGGCGTCAAACCAGGTCACCCGGTCAAAGTCCTGCATGATGCCGAACCGGGCCCGGTACATAGCGATAAGCGTTTCTGCATCGATGCCGAGCCAGACGGCGACCAGCGCGTCGATCTCCACGAGCGCGGCCCGCCTGGCGTACTCGGTGCGGAGCGGGGTGTCGCGCTGCCAGGTGGAGGTAACGGCGTGCAGCTCGGTGGACATGTTGGGCCAGGTGATGGCCCACGGTTCATAGCCCAACCACTTGGGATCGTAGAGCTCGGACCAGAGGTCGGCGTACGCGCTCGTCAGGACGTTGAGGCGGAGTGCCCGAAGGATGAGGGCAGGCGCGAGGGGGTGATCGGCTTGGGGAGCAGGCAAGCTCTTTGCCTGGGTAACGTCCAGATGTCCGACGCCCGCAATCCGGAGAAGGTAGTCAACCGGCAGAGCAGCCATGAACCCGGACACAAGGACTGTCAGCCGCTCGGACGCGCAGCGCCCCGACCGCACGGCGTGAATGTGCGTCGAACCGGGTGGAACAACAGCCGCGTACAACGTACGCTCGGTGCCGGGCGCAATCATCTCGCGCCATGCCACCCGGTATAGCTCGCTGTACGGGGTCCCCGCCTTGGCCTTCAGAAACGCCTCGACCTCCGCGTCAGTTACCTCCTCCGGGGCGACCTTCCCCCTTTTCATAACCTTCGCGATGTGCTCGCGTGCCTGCGTCCGCTCCGTTACCGACGCGCGAAGCTCCTCATACGCGTCCCAGTCGGTCCACTTGTCCTGCTCGCTCAGGAACACTTCGGGCGTCGCCACGCGCCGGTACTCCGACTCGGGCAGCGCGTCGTCTGCGAGTTCGCTCGGGTCGAGACCCCACATCTCCGCATGACCCTGACTCGGCTGCTTGAACATCGGGTTGGCAACGCCGATCTGCGGCCCCTTGAGGATGACGTCGTCCCACGACGTCGCGTGGTAGTCCTCCTGCCCGTCGATGCCGGTGTTGTAGTCGATGAGCCGCTGGTTCTTGTCCGGCCCAAACTGCGCTTTCTTAGCGCCGCTTTCGTGGTACCCAGGGGTGATGTCTGGGTTCAGCTCCCCAAGTCGCAGCGGGTACAGGCCCAGGGCGTCGATTGCTGGGTCCTCCGCCGTACTCACCGGCGTGAGCAGTCGCGTGTGCTCCAGCGGACCGCTATCCCCGGCTAGCCGCTGCCAGCGCTCCAAGGTCTCAGTGGTGACGTGGATAATGCGATCAGGGTGGGGGCGCTCGTCCCATCCACCATCGTACTTAACGCCGGGAGCCGCGCCCGCCCTCTCGGCGGTGGCCGACAGCCGCAGCGCGTCAACGGTGAACAACCACGACAGCGAGTCGAAGCCGATCGCCTGCGCATTGCCGTAGACATGCACACCGAAATGCGTGGGCCGTCCCACTGGCGGCGGGAAAAAGCGGTTCCCCGCGTTGACGAAGTCCCCATGCACCCGCAACCGTCGATATGCCGCCGCCCGCAGGCTCGCCTCCTTGTCCCCCGCGAAATGCGTGTCTGGGTGGACCATCCCAGCCGTACCGCCGGACCCCGAGTGGTCCCACACCTCGCACATGAACGCCCGGTACAGGTCCGGCTGGCTGCCCGAAATGAGCGGGTAGACGGGGGCCACCGAGAGGTAGCTCGCCATCGTCACCGTATTCGTCACCTCGCCGAGCAGATACTCCTGCACTTCCTCGCGCGCGAGCTCGGCCTCCCGCCGTCGGTTCTTGTCCTCCGCCTTCGGCTTCTCCGTGAGCATGAACCAAGGCTCATACTCCGCTAGGACCGGATCCTCTTTCCACTCCGGCCGCACCCATGGCGGATTACCCACCTGAAGGTCGAAGCCCCCCGCCTCACCGGTGAAGACACCAGCGAAGTCCAACTCCCAGTGCAGAAATCCCTGCTCCTCGGCGATACCGCGAACGACCCGCATCCACGGATACCGCGTCTCAACCGCCTTACGGGCATCGTCCATACCCATCTCGGCCTGCACCAGGTCTTCGAGCTTCTTCAGCTCCTCCAAAGAGTCGACCGTCGTGGCGAAGGTGTCCTCCGGCACCGATCCCGTGCCGAGCATGGACTCCAGGAAGGCGATCCAGTCGTCCAGGTCCGCCAGCGGAATGACATCGCGGCGGCGCGCCGGTCCACTGGGCTTCTTGGGAGCGGAGGAGCCGCGCTTCTTCTTGTCCTCCTTCTTCTTCCCGGCCTCGTCGTCACCCTCGGCATCACCCAGGGAAATCTGGTCACCATCCATGGTGAACAACAGGCCTGGTTCAAGGCATTGTGGCACAGGCGTCGGCTTGGGCGCGCGCTCCTCGACCTGCACCGCCGGCCCAGCCACCGACGACAACAACGCATCCAGGTCGGCCCCGGCCGCTGCTGGCACCACCGGAGCTGTCGCGTACTCTGCGTCCGCCCCGTCCAGCAGCCCCACCTTCTCCAGCGGCCAGAACCACAGCGCGCACCACGCGTCCATGACCTGCTTGAGCCGCCAGTAAGGGGAGCCCTCAGCCGCGAAGAGGTCCTTGAAAACCTGCTCCTTGGTCAGCGGCAGGATCTGGTCAGGGTTCTGCTTGTCGCGACGGAGGAAGGAGTACTCCTCCGCGTCCTCCTCGCGATCCGTCCCCCACACATCGATGGTGCGGGCGATCTCTCGCTCGCTCAGCTCCATGCGCTTGGCGACGAGCTTCCACAGGAACTCGACGCGAAGGGCCGCCGCCTGCAATCGAGCGAGCTGGCTGCCCTTGCCGCCCGTTGTTGTGGGCTTCGCCTTGATGCTGTTCTTCCACGCCTTCAACTGCTCCAACTGCGGCCCGGCGAGCTGCTCCACCAACTTCTTCGCATCCCCGCTCGCCCCTGCGACCGCACCCCACCCAGGCGTCGGCAGAAGGAACTGATGCACAGCCCCATCCGGCAACAACTGCTCCGAACCATCCCCAGCCGCCCGGAACGGCAGCTTGATCGGCGTGTGCGCACCGATCGTCCGCTCCTTCTTGACGCGCTCGGCCTCGTACACCCAACGCCTGGCTCCGATAAGTGAGTTGCCTCGCCGTAGATGCAATCCGAACCACGGTGCACGCATGCCGGGGTGCATAGTGTTGAGCCACAGCGACACCTCCGCCAGCTCCACACCCGTCGAGTTCAGGTCGATTCCGTACGCATTGTGAAGGGCGATGTACGCCTTCACCTTCTGCTCGGCATCGAGCGTCTTCGACGTGTCCAGGCTGACACCCAACTCATCCTGACGGCGCTTCAGGTACTCCTTGGCGACCTGGTTGATCGCCTCGTTGAGGAACGCGCCGGACCCCAGAGCAGGTTCGCAGATCGTGTAGCGCAGTAGCTCGCTCGCGCGGGTCTGGACCGTATTGCCGTCGGCGTCCTTCTCCTGGTCGAGGCGGTGCTTGAGTGCCAGCTCGACGGTGACCTTCGTAAGAGACTCAGGGGTGTAGTACGAGGCGGACGTTTCACGGTCGCGGCCGGCCAGTCGGTAGACGAAGGTGCCCTTGTCGTACTTCTTGGGGCCACGCAGACCGTACTGTTCGGCGTCCTGGGCGGAGTACACAACGTACGTGTTCTCCCTGTATTTGGTCAGCTGGTCGGCGGGGATGAGCCAGGATCCCTTCTCGGGGTCGCCGTACTGCTTGCCGCCCTTCTTCGCGCCGGGCTTGGCGACCTCGGCCAGCTCCTCCTCGGCGATGATGCCGGTGTAGGACATCAGGCCCTCGTAGACGGCGCCGAGCTGGTTGATGCCGAGGTTGCGGTAGGAGATGAAGCCGCCCTGTCTGCCCTTCTGGCCGGCCTCCTTCATGGTCAGCAGACGCAGCACCTGGTGCAACGCCTCGTTGCGCAGGCGGAGGTCCAGCCATTGCGGCGGCTCGTCCCCGTCCTCGTCCCATCGGGGGTGGAGGATGCTGCGGCCGATGAGAGTGATCGCCTTCGGATCGAACAGCTCGCTGCGGAGAGGCTCGAAGCGCAGGCCGCGCTGCTCGCTGCGCTCCTCGGCGGGCTTGTCGTCGTCTGCTTCGGTGCCGTGCGGGCGGTGACCGTAGTTGACCTTGTTGAAGAGGACGTCGAGGGAGGCGTAGAGGTGGAAACCTCTGCGGCTTTCTTCCTCAACCAGCTTTCGCTCGCGCGCCACCAATTCGCGCAGGCGGGCGATCGAGTACCCGGTCTGGTACGTCGAGTCGTCGGCGGGCAGGATGCCGAGCTCGGGGCGCGCTTCGGCGTAGAGGAGGAAGAGGATGCGGTAGAGGTAACGCAGCGATTCGCGGGTGAGCTGCTTGGCGAACGGGCCCTTCTTGAGGTCCTCGATCTCCCGCGGCTCGACCTCTGCCTCGCGCAGGCGGGCGAGTACCTCGTTCGCGATGATCTCGACCGAGTGCTGGAGTCCCTTGCGCAGCTCGGAGTTGACGCCGACCGCATTGTCACGAGAGGCCTTGAGCAGATCGTCGAGGCGTCGACCCTTGCCGTCAAGGCGGGGCGCGAGCATGTCATGGGAGAAGAGGGCGGCGAGGAGGGAAAGTTCGCCAGCCTTCGCCGTGTCGTTGCGGGCAAGAGCTGTGTCGAGATTGGCGGCGAGATAGCGGCCTTCGGCCCAGGAGCTGCGGTCGGCGAGGACGAGTACGCCACCGCACAGCAGCAAGATGAAGCGGGGTGCGTCGCCGCCAGGCTCGTGCAGTTCGCTCTGAAAGAGCCAGCCCGCCAGCTTCTCGCCGACTTCGAGGAGGCCGTCGGCGGTCTTGAGAGGATGGAGGAGCTGTCCGGCCTCGTCGGGGTCGAGGGCGTCGTCGAGCTTGGCGGTCCAGCCGCAGTCGACGGCGAGGATGCCGTCTCCGTGCCAGGCGACTTGGAGTTCGTACTCCTTGCCCGCGTTGTGCACGGTGATCGGCTCGGGTCGGTCACCGCCGTAACCGAGAGCCTTGAGGACGGCGGTGTGCCAGGTCGTGAGGCGCTCGGCCCACTCGCCAGTGGGGTCGTCGTAGGTGCTGCCGAGTTCTTCCTGCTGGGCGCGGGAGGCCAGGAAGGGGCGCATGGCGGCCAGGTACTCACCGCGGAGCCGGGGAAGGAGTTCGCGAGAAGTGGGCTGCGGGTCGTGAGGATCGGTCTCGCGACTGGTCCACAGGGTGAACAGACCCTCGTCACCCGCCTTGCTCTTCTTGAGGGTGTTCTCCAGCTCTTCGCTGAAGTAGTGGGCGGAGAGGTACTCGCCGCGGTTGGCAAAGGAGTCGTAGGTGTAGCTCATCGCGAGGACTCCTCGGCGTGTGCGGCGAAGACGGTGGTGGGGTGGAGAGGTTCAAGCACACCGAGGACCCGCAGCATCGGGTCGCCGTCGGTCCGTAGACGACTTACGAGGTCGCGGCGGCGCTTGGCGGTGTCGGACACCTGCTTGCGGCGACGCTCCTGGTTGCCGACGGCGATCAGGGCGCCCTGTTCCCAGACCTGCACCCGGTCCTCGTACGGGGCCAGGTAGGAGTCGACCTGCTTGTCGTAGTCGGCGCGGCGTTCACGCAGGTGGGTCTCTGCCGCGTCGACGGCCGCAGGGACGAGTTCCTGGAGGAGGTTGGGGTCGATGGGCTGGGCGCGGCCGGGCATGTCAGGACCCACGCCGCAGGCGGCGAGGAACGCCGAGTCCATGCGCCATACGCAAGGAGTGGCCTCGGCGAGGCCGGTGACCGCCATCCACTCCACGATCGTCGGCTTGCCCGCCGCGTTGGAGTAGACGCCCTGGAGGAGATAGACCGGACCGGTCAGGGCCGCGGGCAGAGCGGCGTCGATCCGTTTGGCCTTGGCGGCGTCCGGCTGGTAGGCGAGGACGAACGCCTCGTCGTACTTGAGCTTGGCGAGCACCTTGTCCGTCACCCAGTCGAGCACGGGGTGAATGTCGGAGACGTAGGACACATTGGGCCACTGGGACGTGGGCTCGTCGGTCTTACCCTGCTTGGCGTTGCGGGCGGCCTCCAGCCGGTCGGCGGCGTACTGCTTGTCGAAGGTGAGACGCAGCGTGCCGTCGTACTTGGGCGTCGTGAGGATCTTCTCCTGCTCCAGGTACGACTTCGGCAGCTCCCGGAAGCGGTACTGCAGGTCGTCGGGCGGAGTGAACTCGATGCGGCCTCCCGCCGTCTCCGGCTTCCAGGCGAGGGCCTCGCGCTCGGCTTGCGGGTAGATGAGGTCCACGGCGGTGTGGAAGTACGCCTTGGTGTCGCCAAAGACGTGGGGTACATCGGCTTCGGGCACTGCGGCCGTACCTAGAGTGGTCGGAGCAACCGTCGGGTCGGAGAGCCGGGCGTTGGCGCCGGCGAGGAGCCCCGCCAGGACACCGCCGGACTCCTGCTGGGACTGCTTGATGGAGCGTTCGACGGTGCCGCCCTTGATGAGGTCGCGGGTGAGGCGGTCCTCTTCCTTCTTGTCGTTGTAGAGACCGGTGACGGCCTCGGCGCTGCCCTCGCCGGTCTCGATCTCGTGCGCCTGCTCCTCACGGCGCAGCAGACGGTCGCCGACGAGCCGGTCGTCGAGCGTGAGCATCTCGCCGCTCTCCTCATCGCGCCGCCAGGGCACGTCGGCGGTGAGAATGAGCGCACGGAACTCGGGGCTGACCGCCTGCCCGTAACGGTCGATACGTCCGTTGCGCTGCTCGATACGGATGAGAGACCAGGGCAGGTCGTAGTGGATGAGGTCATGGCACTGGTGGTGCAGGTTGACGCCCTCGGAGGCGATGTCACCGGTGAACAGCAGCCGTACCGGCTCCTCGCGCCGACCGAAGCGGTCGACGATCTCCCGCTGTTGTTGGTCGTTGGTGGTGTCGCCGTGCATGACCTCGACGACGCCGTCATACGCTCTCCACGGACGCGTCTTGTCAGGCTTGGCCAAGCTCTTCTTCCTGAAGCCGAGCCGGGCTGGCACCTTCTCGGCCAGCCAATCCAAGGTGTCGACGCGCTCGGAGAAGATCACGACGCGCCGCTCGGCTCCGGGGCCGACGTCAAGCTTCTTGAGGGTGCGTACAAGTGCATCGAGCTTGGCGGAGTCCTGGTCGGTAAAGTCCGCGACCAGCGCCTCCAGCTCCGCCAGGGCCTTACTTTCGGCGGCGAGAGCAGCGCGGCGCTCGGGAGTGTCCGGCGCGGTCTTGGCCTTGCTTTTCGCCGTGACGCTCTTCGGGTTGTCCAGGTAGGCACGGCGCTTGGCCAGGGATTCCCGCAGGGCAACGTGCGAGGAGAGGAACGCCTTCAGGAAGTTGTAGCCGACCAAGGGATCGGCGCAGACCGACGAACGGTTCGGGTCGCCCGGCGTCCATTCGTTCGCGAGCTTCTCCAGGACGGCGACCTCCTTCCGTGTCGCCGGAGCCGTCACCGGCAGGGAGTCGCCGCGTTCGGCCCAAGGCTTGTTCTTGAGGCCGTCACGCACCTCATGATCGGTCTTGGTACGCCTGATGTAGAGGTGGTCGAGGTCGGCGACCTTGTAGTTCTTGGGATCGGCGATCGCCGCCGGGTCGAGCATCCGGATCAGCTCGGCGAAGGATTCGGCGTCGCCGTTGTGCGGGGTGGCGGAAGCCAGGATCAGCGCATCCGTCTGCTCGGCGAGGCGGCGGGCGAGGAGGTTGTTACGGGTGCCCTTGTTCACGAGGTTGTGAGACTCGTCGATGACCACCGCATCCCAGGTGATGTTCTCCAGGTGGTGGGCGTACGTCGCCGACTTGAGGGTGTCGACGGAGACGATGACGCGCTTGAAGTGGGCGAACGGGTTCCGTCCCGCCGGGATCTCCTGCTGGATGCGCTGAATGCCGGTCGAGTCAAGACGCACCAGCGGCAGGGAGAAGCGGGTCCACAGCTCGCGCTGGAACTGCTCCAGTACATGGGCGGGCGTGACCACGAGGATGCGCTCGCCGCGCCCCCGACGGATCAGCTCCGCGAGCGTGATGCCGATCTCCAGCGTCTTGCCCAGACCAACCACGTCGGCGATCAGCAACCGAGGCTGAGGGTTACGCATGGACAGCGCCAGCTCGGCGGGGCGCAGCTGGTGCTCCTGCCGGTCCATGAGGAAGGAGTCGGCGAGCGCGATGCCATGCTCGGTCTGCGGCAACGCGGTCTTACGGATCACCGCCTCCAGGTAGAGGCGGGCCTTGGCGTGCTTGGAGGTGTCGTCGGGTACGAGTCGAGTCTTGCGCGGATCGAGCACCTCGATCAGGTCCAGCCCGGAGTAAAACACCGCGTCCGTGCCACGCACGAACGAGGAAACACCGCTGACCTCGACCATGAGTCCGTCACGGGACTCCGCAACGGACTTCACGAGCCACTGCTCGTGTCGGATGCGCACCTGGGCGCCGGGGGCGAAGACCGGCCTCGCGCCGGCCGGGTACGCCGACTGCTCTGCATCGGCGTCACGCGCCTCAGGAACCTCGGGCTGCATCGCCGTGGTCACGTGGTGCTCCTCTGTGGACTGTGTGCTCGTGATGTGCAGTGTGCTCGTGCGGGGCATGAGGCGGCCGACCGGTCGGGCGGGATGCCGACGAATACGAGTCGGCGTCCCTCACCCTCTGTACCGCGCCGGACCGACCTCGCCGACGAAGGGTGGAAGAGAGGTTCAACGCTTCAGC
The DNA here is from genome assembly GCF_042732375.1 of Streptomyces sp. NPDC059785. Lineage (NCBI taxonomy): Bacteria > Bacillati > Actinomycetota > Actinomycetes > Kitasatosporales > Streptomycetaceae > Streptomyces > Streptomyces sp. NPDC059785. The sequence goes on along the minus strand of NZ_JBHWHV010000025.1, from coordinate 61,895 downwards.
CAGGCGAGCGCCGGCCCCACCGCGTAGCGCTCACGCAACTCTTCGGCGACCCGCCGGGAGGCGGGAGGACGGCCCTTTTGCGGTACAGGCTCAGCCGGGCTTCCGCTCCCGGGCTCGGGCCCCTGCGCGGACACGAGCACGGGCGGGGGCGAGCTCGCGACGTCGCTCTCGGCCGGAGTGTCCGGACCGGATCCACCACCACCGGGGGGCGGGGCAGGGATGTTCTCCGCCGGGGACGCCGACTCTTCGCGCAGCAGCCTCTCAAGTGAGTCGAGCCGGTCCAGCATCGGCCCATCAGGCTGTGGCTGCACCATCGTGGGATGGTCTTTCGCCGTCGTCTCCTGGATCAGAGCGCGCCGTGCACGAGCCGGGCTCGTACCCAGCTGGCGCATGAGGTCGGCACACTGCCGGGTCACCTCCTCCAGGGAGGGACGGTCGTCTGCCCTGTGCGCCAGCATGCCCGTCACGATCGGGGCCAGCTCATCGGGCAGCCCAGACAGATCGGGTCCAATCTCGGGGTTGACCACCTGCGCGGCAACTGCCTCCCACCGAGCGCCGTCATACGGGTAGTGCTCGGTCGCCGCGTACAGAAGTACGGTGCCCAAGCCGTACACGTCAGCGGCCTGCGTCACGTCCATCTCGCCCAGGGCCTGCTCGGGCGGCATGCAGCGGACAGTGCCGATGACCATGCCGGCCTGCGTGAGTGACCCCTTGGACGCTCCGACGAAAGCACCGAGGCCGAAGTCAATGATCACCGGGCCGAAATCACCGAGAATGACGTTCTGTGCCTTCAGGTCACGGTGTACCAGGCCCGCGGAGTGCACGGCGGCAAGCCCCTCAGCAAGCAGCGCACCGAGGCTCGCCACGAGCGGCGCGGACAGCGGACCCTGGTTTCGCACGACGTCGGAAAGCGGGCGACCGGGGACATAGTCCATGGCCAGCCAGGGCTGCTCGGCAAACGGGTCCGCCTCGATAAAACGGGCCACACGTCCCGTACCCGAGATCGTGCGCGCGATTGCCGCCTCGCGTTCGAACCGGGCGCGTGTGTGCGGATCCGTGCGGTCGGGCCGGATCACCTTCACGGCGACCGGTTCACCCGCGACCGAGTAGGCGAGGTACACCTCCCCCATCCCGCCCGCGCCGAGCCGACGCTCGACGAGGTACGGACCTATACGCGACGGCAGAGGCGCGCTGCTCACCGCACACCCCCTGACTCCCGCAATAACAGCACAGCCGCGCTCGGTGCCTGCCTTCGCCCCGCCGCAGAAGGAGCAGAAGGTAGAGGCACCGACGAATTATGCCCACAGCCTACCGATCGGTCCCCACGGGAGAAAGTGATCACCCCGGAGAAAGTCGATCTTCCCGGCTCCGTGTCCGAAATTAGGCCCCTTTGAAGAGGTGACGAGGCTACTCGTCCTCACCGCCCATCTCGTCGTCAAGACTCTCGGGAGGGATGGTGCGTCGGTACTGCGGGTGGTCCTTGTCCATCTGAAGGGCTGCGTGGAGGGGGATCGGGTAGCGTGTGCGGTGCTTCCAGGCGAGGGCCTGGTGGCAGAGCCTGGCGGTCACCATCATCAGCTCTCGGCGGTGGTCTGTGTTCACGGCGATCGGGAAGATTTCGGTTGCGGTCATGGCGTAGTAGTTCGCCTTGATTTCGTTCTTCCCCTTGTTCCACGGCAGTGCGCCATAGCGGGTCTTCTTCGAGCCCTGTCTGCCGGCGCCGTTGCCGTCGAACTGGTGGGTGGTGTTGACCAGCAGCCAGGTGCCCTGCTCTCCGAGGTCCGGATCCGGGTCGATCCGGAAGACCTGCGTGGTGCGTTCCTTGCTCTTAATCTCGCTGTCGTCCTCGTCGGTGATGGTCACCTGCACCGGGCGTGGGACCTCCTCGTCGGTGGTGTTGAGACGGATCACGGCGACCGGCCGGTACCTGGGGGCGATCGTGGAGCCCGGGAGCCAGGTGGTGGTGGGCTCGGGCGGCTGGCCCTGGGTCCTGTTGTTCAGGCCCTTCCACAACCGTCGGCAGGCCACGCCGTCCACCGTGACCGTGTACGGGACTCCGCTCAGGTAGTCAGCGAGGTCTTCCAGCGCCTGGTCGATGACTTTGGCGGTACTGGAGTAGCCGGCGAAGTTGTCCATGAACTCCGTCATTTTCCCGGCCGGGTAGTCGGCGGCATGGAAGGCGGCTTCGGCCAGGTGGTACGGCCTCCAGGTGCGGTCGGTGTAGGACCATCCGTGGAGCGTCCACGCACCGTCCGGCGCGGTGGGGGGCTTGAGGACGCTCGCGGAGACGGAAATCCGGGCGTCCCTCTCGCCCTGGCGGCGTGACTGCCTGCGGACATGAACGCCGCAGTGAGCGACGCCGTCGGCCGAGAGCTCACCGATAGGCTTGGTCAGAACACGGGAGATCCGCCGGTCGATGAACCCGAGGTTGCGGTAGAGATCCATGAGGCAGGACAGGCTCTGGTGATCCATGCCAGTGGACTTGTCGATGCCGGTCTGGACGGCCCTGTCGATGTACTGGACGACCAGGTCCATTTTGGCCAGGATGCGGTGGGTTTGGTGCTTGGCGTCTTCGCTCTCCTTCGGCCTCTGCGGGGAGCCCTTCTTCCCGTCTCCGTACTCGGTTTCCGCCCACACACCGACGATTTCTCCCGACGCAGCCTTCAAGGAGACCAAACCGGCCGTGTGCGTGGACCGACCGGCTGCGGGCCCGTGCTCGAGGAAATCGGGAACGTGGTGGAAGACGACGCTGACCCGGGTGCCGTGCAGCGTGACGCTCTTGCCTTCGGCGGGGTTGAGACCGGCGGGGTCGAGTCCGTAAGCGCGAGCAAGTGCATTGATCATCCGCTGACGGATTTCGTCGGTCACCCACAGGCACACGATGCGCAGGTGATTGAGACCCATGGCATCCAGGGAGCGGGTGATGTCCAGCGGCTCCATGAGGACTTCGTCCTTCTTGGCCTGCTTGAAGTTGCCGCCTTCGAAGAAGCCGTACAGCGGTTGGCAGTCGTCGCCGAGAGTGGCATGGATGTGGTCGTACAGCCCCCGGTAATAGTCCATGCCGACACCGGAGCCGACGGGGAAGTAGAAGTTCTTGGACATGATGGGCCGCACGGTGCCCAGTGGCTGAGGGGCGGGCCTCTCCTCACCGTTCTCCTGGGCTTGCTGGCGGACCAGCCTGTCGGCCTGGATTTGCTGGTCGACCTCGTGGAGGACCGAGCGGCCCATGCCGAGTCGGGAGAGAGCCTGGAGGGCGAGCCTGTTGACGTTGCGCACGCGTCCCCGGCCGTCGAGTTCCACCTCGACAAGCGGCCGGTCGGCGCGGTCTTGTTCGGCGAGGACGGTGCGGGCGAAGTCCATGGAGCGGCTGATGCGGGTCGCCGAGGCGGAGACAAGGATCAGGGGGTCCTTCACGTTGGGCGCGGTCTTCATCCGCATCCGGATTCGTGGAAGGGCGAATCGGGTTCCGGTCTCGTCCGGCCACGGGTCGTTCCATGCAACGAGGCCGCCTGCCGTGTCGGGGCGGAGCCGGACGGACAAGTCTTCGATCGCCCAGGGTTCGGCTGCGACCCGGCGGGCGAGGTCCCAGGCGACCGTCTCGTACACCCAGTTGGGGGCGTCTGGCTGCCTGCTTGGCGAGGGCCGCAGATAGTCGGCCAGCGCGCGCTGCTCCTGGGGGGTGGAGGCGAACTTCTCCGCGATGCTGACAGGCTGGTTCAGGTCGATGTCATCGATATCTTCGCCCGTCGCCAGCCCGTACAGCAGGGTAAAGACGTCGCGAACCGTGTCGTCGTCGATGGGGTCCCGACTGGCCAAAACGGCTTGTTTGGCGTCGAGCCAGACGTACCCGCCAGTAAGGGCGCGCAGGGCCGTTGTCACCACGGAGTGCGGAGCCTGGACCTCGTTCCGCCCAGCCCGTCGACGGTAGGCGTTGTCGAAGACGTTCCACAGCTTTACGCCGACCGGGCCGCAGTCGCGGACGTGGACAGAGGCACCTGAGAGGAGGCCGCGCGTGACCCGGACGGCGAGGAGGTCGAGACGCTGGGTCGCCTTGAGCGGGCGGGAGGACATGTGGACGGGTTCTCCTTCGGAGGTCATGCGGCCAGGTCGATTCCGGCGTAGGCGAGGAAGGCGGCGAGGGCTTCGCGGTAGATGTCGCTCATGCGGCGGCGTTCGTCCTCGTCCCAGTTGAAGTGCATCCGCTGGAGGATGCTGGCGAGGTCGGCCTGCCACGAGTCGCGGTGGAAGGCGTAGTCCACGAGGTGCAGGGTCATGTCCGTTCCGCCGCGCCGTGCTCGTCCGGCGAGCTGGATCATGTCCACGACCATGCCTGCGACGATTTCCTCCTGAAGGACCTTGTGGGTCGACCCGAAGCCGGGCGCGGAGCGCATGATCAGGCTCAGGCGTCTCCAGGCCTCGGTGCGTGCTGCTGTGAGAGCGGCGACGGGGTCGTCGCTGGGCTCCTTCGGCAGGCTGTTGAGGCCGGCGGCGTTGACCGAGGCGTACATCTCTGGCGGATCGCTCAAGAGCGCCAGGGGACGGGTGCACAGGTAGACGGGAGTGATCGCTGACTTGGTGCCGATGACGATGTTCAGGCCGCGGGCGATGCGTGCCATGGGGACGACGAGGATCTTTCCCTTGGTGGGGAAGGTCTCGAACTCCTCGGGTGTCAGCTCGACGATGCCGGCGGGCAGCGGAGGCAGGTCGCTGCGGCGTTCCTTGTCCGGTGGGACGGCGACGCACAGGCCGCCGGTGTAGTTACCGGAGTTGTAGATACCCAGGGCCATGTAGCGGCAGTGCAGGTAGGAGTTGACCACCACGGCGGCATGCGCGCGGTCCTTATCCTCCTTCTCCAAGCGTTCGAGCTCGGGGTAGATGCGGGTGTCATAGAGGCTCTCGCCGAGTGCTTTGAGGGCGGCGGCCTTGAGGTTCTGAGGGAGCCCGGAGATCTGGATGGGATTGTTGAGAGAGTCGGTGATGGTGTGCTTCTTCGCGCGGATGCTGTCCGGCGCGGCGTCGGTCATCCACCACTTCACGGTGCTGTGGATGTGCTCGCGGACGGCTTGGGGGAAGTACGCGGTCGCGGACAGGCCCATGACGGGCCGCTCCACGCCGGCGAGAGCGAGGGAGACGATGCTGCCCAGCTGGGCGGTGTAGGTGTGTGGGTCTCCGGTGATGCTTTGGGAGGTGAGCTCGCCGGTCTTGGCCGGGTCGTCCAGGCCGGTGACGCGGTAGCCGAACAGGGCGCGGCCGAGCATGCCGAACGGGAGGATGTTGGCTCCGACGCCTCGTTCGAGGCGTTCCGCGAGGGAGCGGGCCGAGGCCAGACCGCTGGAGCGAAGCTGGGCCGTCTTGCCCGTGAGGTCGTTGAGGGTGTCGTCCAGCTCGGACAGCCAGGTTCGGACGATGAGCAGTTCGATGGCCTCGGCGCGGTCGTGCTCGTTCTTGACGATGCCGCTGAGGATGTCGTCTAGGCGGTGCTGTGCGTGGGTGAGCAGATCGGTACCGCGGTGGCCGAGAAGGTCACCGAGGACACCGCGGACCTCCTGGAAGTGGTCTTCCAGTTCCACGGTGCTGAACGGCTCGGCGAGCGGCTCCTGGCCAGGTTTGGGCGGCCTGAGCGAGTTGAGTTTGTCGAACAGCTCTTGCGGGATTTCCTGTTCGTTTGTGATGCCTGATTCGGGGAATAGCAGGTGGATCAGGCGGCGGTCTCGGCCCCCGGAGATGTGCCATCCGGTGCTGTTCATACCCGCCCGGTCACCGACGGGGCCGCCGTCGCCCTCGTAGTGCCGCAGGTGGAGTTGGCCTTCGCAGACGGCGGCCAGCAGGAACTCGGTGAGGTATCGGGCGTAGGTGACCGGCGGAACGAGTTCCTTGACCGTGGCGGGCGGCTGTTTGCCCAGCTCGTCGTGGAGCTGCTGGAGCGGGATCTTCTTGTCGAGGCGGGAGTCCAGGACCAGCTCACTGGAGCACTTCCCGATGGCCGTGGACTGGAACTGGTCGATCTCGTCGATGAGGGTGGCATGGCACCGGCGCAGCAGGAACTCGGCCACGCTAAGGCCGTCGGTGGGCCGACCGTCGAGGTCGATGCCGATGGGCATCCGGCCCATCATGAAGTTGTGGTGGTTGGTTACCACAACAGAGGCGGTGCAGGCGTTGTGGTGCTGCTGGTACTTCCCGCAGACCGGCACGAACGGGCAGCGTCGGGTTCCCTTGGCTGGGGGCAGCGGGTAGAGGCTCATGCAGGATTCCGAGCCAGCCGGGTAGGGGTGCGTGGACTCGGTGAAGCGGTTCAGCGAGCAGCCGTAGGAGAGCTGGCTGATCTTCCACCGGATCTTGGCCGGCTGCTCGGCGATCGAGCCCTCGATGCGGGAGGCGACCTTCATGGCCCGCTCGTGCAGTCCGTAGGGAGACATCAGGGGCGTGCACGTCTCGTGGTGGCCAAGGTATGCGAGGTCCTGGCTGATGTCCCAAGCTGCCGCGAGTGTCGCCTCGACGGTGGGCAGGACGATCGCGAGGGTCAGCCTGTTGATGGCGAACCACGAAGCCATGACGCGGACGAGGACGCTCTTCCCGGTACCGGTGGGGGCGTTGAAGACCTCGGTGGCACCGGCGCAGAGGCGGATCATCTCCTTCGGAGAGATCGTGTCCGTGGTGTTGAGCTGGCCGAAGAGCGCCTTGAGTACCTGGTGCAGGTGCCGGCCTTCGGGCTTGAGTCGCTGATCCAGCTGTCGGGCGAGGTCGAGAAGGCCGCTGGTTGGGATCTCGACGTTCGGTGTGTGGGCGGCGGTATACACCTGCGGCGGGCTCTGGCACGGGTCAGTTTCGGAGCTGCCCGCGAACGTGGGGAGAACGGCGCGGCCCTGGATCTCCCCGATGCCCCCGGCGTAGAGCTTGCGGGTCATCCACATCCCGGCTCCGGCGGGCGGCGCAGGCTTGGAGCGGGGGTGATCCTTGTGGACCCGTTCCAGGGTGCGGTCCACATAGCCCAGGAGAGCGCCTCCGACCCGGGGCGAGGCCGCTTCCGTCACGGCCGGTTCACCGACTGGAACGAACTGGGGGGCCTGCCCGGCGGGAGGCGTGGCCAGTCGTTTGCGGGCGGCCTGCGCGAAGGCCGGAGCGCTGGCGAACTCACCCGGAGCGTTGACGAGAACGTCCGCGAGGCGTTGCTTCTCCTCGTGCGGGAGGCTCGCCCAGGCCGACCACTTGTCGTACTGGCCGGACAGGAGGAACGCGGCGTGTCTGAACCTCGCGGTGGGCTGCCCGTGCTCGTCGGGCGGACCGGGGAAATAGTGGGCGGCGAGGGCAAGCGCGCAGAAGACCGCCGCGTCGTCCTTGCGGAGCTTGCTCGTCAGGCCCATCGGAGTCCCGCCCTCCTGCAGATCTTCTCGCCCACGTCACCCGCGGTGGCGACGTTCAGGCCGAACTCCTCGCACACCCCGCGCAGCAGAGGAAGAGAGGCTTCACGGTGGTCGGGGACGACAATCCACTCCGCTCCACCCGCGTCGCCGCCGTCAGCCTGGATCTTCTTCGCCAGCAGCTTCTCCGAGGTGAAGTCCTTGATGTCGAGCAGGAAGGACTCCGTCTCGTCGTCGCGGTGCCACACATCCACGTGCAGGTCATAGGCATCCTGGTAGGGCCACACGGTGACCGCGCCGGGACAATCTGCCCCAACGCCCAGGGCACCAGGGCTCATGTAGGGCTCCGGGGCGGCGGCGAAACCGCGTGAGCGCAGCGCGTCATACAAGGCGATCTCGACGAGACCAGGAACGGTGGTGTAACGCCACGGTCCACGCGTCAGCGCGAGATACCCGGCGGCCGGCAACGGCTGCGGCACGGGCCCTCGCAGGTCGGGGGCCAGGACGGACGCCGCTCCAGCAGGGGCGGGGGGCGGGGCGCCCGGGATCAGCGACGGCGGCTTCCCGGCATCGGGGATCTTGAAAGTGTAGGAGGCTCCCATCAGCTCCGCGTGCGGCCGGTAGAAGCAGCGGACCCTGCCAGTGACCGTCTTGCGGGACCGGTGTTGGGTGACCTTCATCGGCCAGCGGCACACGGGGCAGGCGAACCACCACTGCTTGTAGAGCGCGGCGAAGCTGATGGGTCGGTAGAACTGACCGACAACGCTGGGGAGGTTCAGCCGCCGCACCTCCGTCTCGGTCCCGGCTGGCAGGCGAGACAGATCGGAACGGCCCTTGACGTATGCCTCTTGGGTGCCTCGCTTCCGTAACCCCTCATAGACGGTGACCTGATCCATCTCCTGTTCGAGGTCCGCGAGGGAGGTGGACCGCCCGTCCCGGGTCGCCTTGTGGACGGCTCGCGCGACCTCCCTCTGTTCATGGTCCAGATCGAACAGGTCCTCTTCGAACAGGCCGTCGTGATTGATGAGTTGGATGCCGGTCATCTCCTCCGGCGGCACCCCGTCGGGGAGGAGGAGGGCGAGTTCGCCAGTCAGCATCTGCAGGAAGGTGTCAAAGGGGAGCGGCTGGCCGGGTCCACGGGCGGCGAGAACCTCCCCGTGGCCCTCCATCAGAGTACGCAGGCGGCCTTCGGGAGCCTGCTCGGTGTTCGTGAAGGCTTCGGCCGACATGGCCGCCGCCCGCATCACCATCTGCCGGATTACGTCATGACTGATCGGCTCGGTCATGGAAGTGAACATCACGCTCGGCAACATAGACCAGGGGTCTGACAATCGAGCGGCGATCGGGGTCGTTACAGCGAATCCGGGACGTCGACCTGGACTTTTGGATACGCAGTCTGATATGCGGCGCGGTACGCGTGGATGTGTCGCCTTCCAGCCTCGGTGACCCGCCACCGGTACTCCAGGACGAACGTCCCTCGCCCCTTCTCGGTACGAACGGCGAAACAATCGATGTAACCCCGACTCGGTTTACCGTTGGGGCGGTAGTCGGTACCGAGGTAGTACTTGGCCTTGCCTCCCATCACGTCCTCCGGCAGCCCGTCCGAACCGGCGGCGGCGACCCTGACCAGGTTGCCCCACAGCCACTCCGACAACAGATACTTGGGACGGCGCCGCGCAGGGGCGATGCCTAGTCCGGCACGTGCACATGCCCGGCCCGCACGGGTCAGTTCCACCAGAATGCGGGTAACGAGACCGACCTCCGGAACGTCGATCCGGTCCTCAGTGATCTTCAGAAGTCCTCTGCGGGCAAGAGCGTGCAAGGTGGCTCCGGCTCCGGCGTCGAGGCAGCCCTCGTCTCGGAGGCGTCTCTGAATTACGGTGTAGTCCGCGAATGGAAGCTCGGCTTTGATCGAAAACGGCAGCTTGCGCCACGCGGAGGCCGGCCCTGGGTCCTGATAGGTGGACCGAGCCGCCCTGGCTCGGCGCTCCGCTTCCTGGTCCTCACGAAAGCAGGCGAGCAGGTAGCTACGCTGACGGCTATTCAAACCACCCCACATCGCGTCGGCCTCCTTCCGCAGGGTGCATCGCAGGCAGAGCCATCGTCCGACGACCACCCCAGTGGCTGGCAGCGCTCAGGCGATGTTCCTGTGTCCCAGAGCCATGCCAAACTCACCCCCCGCCGCCTTTCGGCCGCGCGGGGGCGGCGTAGCAGCATGCCAGTCAGGCTACGGCAGCCCAGTGACAGCCCTCGGGCATCGGGTCCCGCGAGACGTTGCTCAAGCGGGTGAATCAAGGACGCATCGGCTCCGACGTCCTACCAGGGGACGCTGGCAGGGGCAGCCACCGGTTCCGTGCCTGCAGGAATAGATCGCTTCCCTGACGGATTCTCCTGTAGTTGATTCGCGCGCAATAGGGAGACCGCTGGTGAGCGACCTGAAGCTGTTTCGGCTCGACGCCGCCGGCCGGGACGTCGAGCTACACGGTTCGACGGTGGCGTTGGAGGTCGAGCTGCAGCGCCGGATTGAGGCCGGCATGGAGGCCATGCTTGGCATCCGCTTCCTCGCGTCCGAGTACCCGACCGGGCCGTGGCACCGAGGGCGGATCGACACTCTGGGGTTGGACGAGAACGGCAGCCCGGTGGTGATCGAGTTCAAGAAGGGCTCGGACAGCGGGGTGATGTCGCAGGCAATCTCGTACCTGTCCTGGCTGGAGTCGGCGCAGCACGAGTTCGAGGCGCTCGTGCGGAAGGTGCTGGGCGCGGAGGCCGCCGAGGCGATCGACTGGCCTCGTCCGCGGATGGTCTGCATCGCGGCCGGCTTCTCCCACCACGACCGCGTGGCCGTGCAGCGGTTGCCCGAGCGGATCGACCTTGTGCGCTACCGCGTCTTCGAGGGTGGCCTGCTGAGCCTGCTGCTCGTCGACTCCTCGCCCGGCTCACCGACCGTCGCTTCGTCTCGGCGGAACCGGGAGCGGGGCGCGGCGGTCGACAGCGCGCCGGCGGCACTGGTGGCTCCTTCGCCGACGAGTGTCGGCCTCGTTCCCAAGTGTCTTCGGGACCTGTACACGGAACTGGACGAGGCGCTCACGGCATGGGGCGAGGTGGAGGTGGCGTCGCTGCGGCACTACATCGCCTACCGGCGGTTGGTAAACGTGGCGTCGGTGATCTTCCGTCCGAAGCACGAGGCGATCCTGGTGTACCTCAGACTCGACCCGGACACGGTCGAGCTGGAGGAAGGCTTCACCCGGGACATGCGCGGCATCGGACACCTCGGGACGGGCGACCTGGAGGTCCGCGTCGTCTCGGCGGCCGACCTGGAGAAGGCGGCGCCGCTGATCCGGCGGGCGTTCGAGGCAGCCTGACGTAACAGGAGGGGCGGCTGGTGCATCGGTTAGTCGATGCACCAGTCGCCCCTTTTGCGTCTGTGGGCCGCCGGCCCCGGGCTCTCCGCTCTCATGTCATGCCTCCGGTCCAGCCAGCTCGAAGTCGTCCTTCGTCAGTTCGGCCCGCAGCCGCTCCTCGGCGACGTCGGCGTAGTGCGCGGACAGCTCGACGCCCACGAAGCGGCGTCCTTCGCGCAGGGCCGCGACCCCCGTGGAGCCGCTCCCGGTGAAGGGGTCGAGCACGGTGCCGCCCTCGGGGCAGATCTGGACGAGCTGCTGCATGATCTCGACGGGCTTCTGGGTGATGTGGACCCGGCCCTTGCGGGGCTGGGAGGCGATGTAGTGGCCGGGCAGGTAGAGGTCGCGGGTGTTGTCGAGGGAGCCCTTGACGCCCCAGATGATGAACTCGGAGTCCTGCTTCGGTCCGCCCTTGCGGGGCCGGCTGGACGGCTTGATCCACGGGATGGTGCCGCTCCAGGTCCACCCGGCCATCTGCAGGGCGTCGGAGGTGGTCGGCTCCTGGCGCCAGTCGGTGAAGACCATGGCGACCGCGTGCTCGGTCGAGGCCCGGTACGCCTCGGTGAGCAGTTCGGTCAGCCAGGAGCGGTAGGAGCGCTGGTCGCGGTTCTCGCCGGGAAAGTTGGCAAGGTCGTGGGCACTGTTGCTGGTGACGTACTTGGCGCGCGCGGTGCGGCCGGTGCGGTCGGAGCTGGTGCGGCCTCCGGAGTTGTACGGCGGATCGGTGATCACCGCCTGGACGCTCTCGTCCGGGAGGGACTTCAGGACGGTCAGGGCATCGCCTCGGTGCAGCGTGTAGCTCATGGGAGTGCCTCTCTTCGGGTGCGGCGGAGTCTGGACCCGCTCCGGACAGCGCTCAACGGCGTGCATCCGGCGCGAGGTTGCAGCGGAGGTTAACGGCGAATTCCGGCCACACCTAACGAGGCGGCTCCCCGCTTCGGACCCGGGACGGCAGTCGTTTGGTGCGGCCGGAATCCCGGTCTACTGTCTCGCCGTGCCACCGGCAAGGAGCACTGCTCCACCCCCGTTGAGCTGTGCTTATCCGTGCCGTCTCGTCCAATCGAGCAGCGTCGGAGGCATGTTGCCCATCTGCCCGCGAGCGCCGTGAGGAGGCCCCTGTGCACCGCCCTGAGATTACGAGCGCGGCTGGCTGCCGCGCGTGACCTGAAACCGGCGTCCGGGAGCTACCAACTCCTCTGACGTTGGCCCGCCGAGAGGCGGATGCACATCGGCGCGGTGCCGACGGCTTTGCACGAGAAGTCGGCACCGCGTCTCCTTCGAACACCGAGGAGCCGCTGCGATGCAGCATGCCCTGACACACCCGCGCCCCGACCCACCTCCGTCGTCTGGTCCGCGCCGCCGTCGCGCTGAACGGCGGCGGTCGTGAAGAAGACGACGGGAGCCCTCGTCGGTCTGTGCGCCACCGGACCACTCCTGCTGGCACTGCCGATCCTTGGCATCGGTGCCGGGACCGCCTCGGCTTCGTGCTCGACCGACGGTGCACAGGGTGTGGACGCCTCCGCCGTCGCCAAGCAAGTGAAGGCCATCCTGGACGGCGGCGACAAGGGCTCGGTCTCCGTGCCGGGCCTGGACGCGCCTGCCGACCAGGTGCCCAACGCCAAAACGATCCAGGCCACGGGCGTCGCGATGAACATCCCCGCCCGAGGGCAGGTCGTCGCCCTGGCGACCGCGCTGCAGGAGAGCGGCCTGCGGAACCTGACCTACGGCGACCGCGATTCGCTGGGTCTCTTCCAGCAGCGGCCGTCGATGGGCTGGGGCTCGGCCAGCCAGATCCTTGACCCGGTGCACGCCTCGACGAAGTTCTACGAGGGGCTCAAGAAGGTCTCCGGCTGGCAGTCCCTCTCTGTCGCCCAGGCCGCCCAGGCGGTGCAGAAGTCGGGCTTCCCCGAGGCGTACGCCAAATGGGAGCCGCTGGCCACCGCCCTGCAGAAGGCCATCGAGCCCCTGCTGCAGAAGGCCGACGGTGCATCGCCGAGCCCGTCGCCGTCCGGCTCTGCCGACACCGGCAGCCCCTCTCCAGATTCCGCGGGCGGCTGCTCGGCGGACGGCGACGGGACGGACTTCGGCACCATCCCGGCCGGCGCTCTGCCGGACGAGTACAAGATCCCCGCCTCCACGCCGCCGAAGGTGCAGACGGCGATCCGGTGGGCGCTCGGCCAGCTCGGCACCCCGTATCAGTGGGGCGGCACCTGCACCGACTCCCACGGCAAGAACCCGATGGGCCGCTGCGACTGCTCTTCCCTGATACAGGGCGCGTACAAGGCCGCCGGGGTCACCCTGACGCGGACCACGTACACGCAAGTCAAGGACGGCAAGGCCGTCTCGGTCGATGCCCTCAAGCCGGGCGACCTCCTCTTCACCGAGGGGACGGCCGCCGTACCGGAACACGTCGGGATGGCGATCGGGCAGGGCCTGATCGTCCACGCCCCGCACACCGGTGACGTGGTGCGGATCACGACCGTCGCGTCCTGGAAATCGCGGATTCTCGCCGCCCGCCGAGTCGTCTGACCGGCGCTCCCCCTCCTCACCTCTTCTCCCACCGCTGCTTCGCCCTTCCGGGCTCTGGTGTGCGCGCAATCGAACTGGAGTTCTCTATGTATCTCGCTGACCAGGTCATTCAGCTCGCCTACGACCCCGGCATCAAGCCGAACGAAGGCGGGCTGCCGGGCCTCGACGTCCTGAAGCAGGTGATGGGCTCGATCAACCTCTTCGGGCTCGTCGCCGTGGTCGGCGCCCTCGCCGTCAGCGCCGGCGTGTGGGCTTGGGGTCATCACTCGGGCGGTCACCAGGCCGAGGCGAACGGGAAGAAGGGCGTGCTGGTCAGCGCGGGCGCGGCCCTTCTTCTCGGTGCGGCCAACGGTGTGGTGGCGTTCTTCTCGACGCTCGGGACGCAGGTCCACTGATGGCTCAGCACTCCACCCACCCCGGCGGCGCATCTCGCGTGCGCCGCCGGGCGCTGCTCGGCACTGCCGTCCTGGCGGTGCTCGTCGCCCTCTCCGGCCTGGCCGCCTACCTCACCCGCGAGGGCCGAAGCCCCTCCGATACTGCTTCCCCACCGCCGAGTTCGCCCACGGCATCCTCGTCGACCGCGGCGCCGTCCGGGCCGCACACCCGGCCCCGCGCTCTGCCCGTTCCGCCGAAAACCCACGACCCGATCACGTACGGGAAGGCCGCCGCCGCAGCGCTGTGGTCGTACGACACCCGTGCGTACTCGCAGCCAGAGCTGCGCAAGGCGCTGCGCGGCTGGCTGACCACGGAGTCGAAGTACGCCGACCCGGCCTCCGTCGACAAGGCGGTCCCCTCGGCCGTGCTGTGGAAGGAGATGGCGGCCAACAAGCAGGTCGCCACCGCCAAGATCAACGAGGGGCACTTCCCGAACGCCTTTACCCAGGCCCTCCAGGACGACCCCGGGGCGATCACCGAGGCGTACGTCTACGCCGTCACGGTCTCCGGCAAGCAGTCGATTCGCTGGAACGGCTCGGCTGCCGGCGGCGCGGAGAGCCGGTCCACCACCCTCGCGGTCCAGTGCCGGCCCAACCGCTCCTGCGCCCTGGTCGGCGTCATGCCGTCCGTCGCGCCCTGACCCTCGCCCCAGAACGGAGGTACGACCCATGGGAGTCTGCGACTTCCCGCTGATGGACAAGGTGTGCGGCGCTGTCGACTTCGCCACCAACCCCGCCGGCACCGTCACCGACGGTCTCGGCGCGTGGATCGCGAAGTCGGCGGGCGAGCTGGCGTCCAGCGCGGCCGACCTGGCCGCCAAGGCCGTCAACAAGACGACGGCCATCGACCTCAACGCCGGGTGGTTCCGCGACAACTATGAGCTGCTGCTGCCCATCGGTCTCGCCCTGACCGTCGGCATCTTCTGCATCCAGCTCATGACCGCGGCTTGGCGCCGTGACGAACGTGCCCTCGCCAAGGCGGCGTTCGGCACCATGACCGGAGTCCTCTTCAGCTTCTCCGCCATCGCTTTCACGACCGTCGCCATCACCGTGGTGGACGCGCTGTCCGACGGCCTCTTCAAAGCCGCCAACACCTCGATCGACGACGCGATCCGTCGTGTGATCAAGGTTGATCAGATGGGGGCCATGTACGGCCTCGGCTGGGGTGTGCCCGCGCTGGTGGCCTTCGGGTGCGCGATCGGTGCCTTCCTCTACTGGGGTGTGATGGTGGCCCGCAAGGTCGGCGTCCTGATCATGGTCTCGCTCGCCGTGTTCGCCGGGGCCGGCGGCGGCTGGGAAGTCGCCAAGCGGTGGCGGCGCGGCTGGATCGAGGCCACCGGCACCCTGATCGTCTCCAAACTGTTGATGACCGTCGTCTTCCTCATCGGCGTCTCCGCCATGGGCAAGAGCGACGCCAGCGACGGAATGGCGGCCCTGTCCGATGCGATGGCCGGCATCGTCGTGATGGTCCTGGTGCTGCTCTGCCCTTACGCGACGTACAAGTTCGTCCACTGGGCCAGCGACGGTGGCGGCCACGACGACATGCACCGTACCGGCGTCGCCGGCATGGCGGTCGCCGCCGGAGCGGCGAAGACCGCGGGCAGCCTCGCGCTGCGGGCCGGCACCGGCGCCCCTGCCCCGCAGGGCCCGAACCAGGTCCCCGGTGCCGGGACCGACGGCGTCGCCTCCGGTATCAACCCCTCCGGCGGCAGCCTCAGCAAGGAGGGCATCGACGCCGGCCCGCCCCAGCAGCAGACCCGCTTCCGGTACGGCGAAGACCCGGACGCGAGCGGCGACAAGGGCCGGGCTCTAATCCAGCGCCCCGGGATCCCGCCGCTGATCACACGTCCTGGCGAGGACGAACCGGAAGGGTCCGAATCGGCTGCCCAAGGCGTTGCGGGCGGCTCCGGTCACCTCGCAGCCGCATCGGCTCCGGGCGGCGACATGACCTCAATGCCGCCAGCCGACCCCGGACCTTCGGCCTCGGGCACTCCGGCGTCCGCGTCCGGACCGTCGGCCACCGGCTCCGCGACGCCGACGAACTGGGTGTATCCCACCCAGCCGCCGTCGGGTTCCTGACCCACATCCCCGGGGGCGGGCCGCACTCCACGGCCCGCCCCCGCCCCCCACCAGCAGGAAGGTTTCGCCATGACGTCCAGAAGAGCGCCGCGCGCCCCGTCCTCCGCCCGCTCTCACCGTCTGGAACCACCATGTCCGGCAAGCACCAGTCCTCCACGCCCACCGTGAAGTTCCCGCACCGCAGCAGGCGCGGCGTCCTGCTCGGCCTGTCCGTCCCGCAGTTGGTCGTCGCCGGGCTCACCGGCCTTCTCCTTCTCGCCGTGATCCTCGCCCGCGGTGTGGTCGGCGCCCTCCAGCTCATCCCGCTGTGGGCCGTGATCGCCCTGCTCGTCTTCGTCCGCCACCGAGGCCGTGCTCTGGCGGACTGGGCCCCGATCGTCGTCCGGTACGCGCTGCGCCGGATGCGAGGCCAGCTCGTCTGGCTCACCCGGCCCTCTCGCCGGCCGACCCGCGAGGGACTGCTCCACCTTCCCGGCACCGCTGCCAGCCTGCGCGTGACCACTGCTCCCGACGGCAAGTACGGCGCCGTCCACAACCCGCACACCGGGACGCTGACCGCGGTGGTCAAGGTCTCCTCCTGCGCCTACGCCCTGCTCGACCCCGGCACCCAGCAGGCCAACGTCGGCGGCTGGGGACGCGCGCTGGCAGCTCTCGCCCGTACCGGGCAGATCGCCCGCATCCAGGTGATCGAGCGCACCATCCCCGACTCCGGCGACGCGCTGCGCCGCTACTGGGAAGAGCACGGCCGCCCCGACACCCCGATGGCCGGCGCGATCTACAACGAGCTGATCCAGAGCGCCGGTCCCGCAGCCGCCCCGCACGAGGCGTACGTCGCGGTGTCCCTGGACACCAAGGCGGCCCGTCGGCTGATCAACCAGGCTGGCGGCGGTCTCACCGGTGCCTTCAGCGTCCTCGCCCAGCTCACCTCCACGTTCGACCAGGCGGCGCGGACCGCCGGTCTCACCCCGACGGGCTGGCTCACCGCCCGCGAGATCGCCGCCGTGGTGCGCACTTCCTATGACCCGAAGGCGCTGGCGACACTCGACCGCTGGTCCACGGCCGGTCGCCCCGAGGCCGAGCCCGCCGCCGCCGGACCCGTCGTGGTCGTCGAGAAGGCGGACCACATCGCCACCGACTCCGCCGTGCACGCCACCTACTGGGTGGAGAACTGGCCGCGCACCGAGACCAGCGCCGGCTTCCTGCACCAGCTCCTGTTCACCGGCGGGGTGCGGCGCACGCTGTCGCTCTCCTACGAGCCGAGGAACCTCGACGCCGCCCTGCGCGACGTGCAGCGCAAGAAGTCCAGCGTGATCGCCGACGCCGCCGAACGGGCCCGGCGCGGCCAGGTCGACTCCGAGGCGGACTCGATCGAGTACCAGGACATCAAGTCCCGCGAACGCCAGCTCATCGCCGGGCACGCCGATGTCGCCCTGACCGGTCTGCTGACCGTCTCGGCCGACACCGAGGACGAGCTGCGCACCGCCTGCGCCGTCGTGGAGACCGCCGCTGTCGGCGCCCAGCTCGATCTCCGGCCGCTGACCTGGCAGCAGGCCGAGGCGTTCACCGCCGCCGCCCTGCCGCTCGCGCTCGCTGCCTGACCCTTCCCTTCGAAAGAGCACCCTCATGTCCCGCACCGCCAGCCCGACCGCGCAGGACTTCGTGCCCTTCGCCACCGCCGCGCTCGACTTCCACCGGGCGCTCAACATCCCGGGCGGCCCGCTGGTCACCAGCCGGGCCGAGCTGGACGCCCTGCACGCCCACCTCGTCGCGCTGTACGGGCTGCTCGACGCCCACACCGGTCGCACCGGGCAGCTCGTCGCGGTCGAGGGCGACCAGCTCCGTACCGCCCGCACCCGCATCTGGCAGGCCGCCGAGCACCTCCACGCCGCCTACCACGCGGCGCCCCGGCCGGACTCCGGCGAGATCCCCGCACCAGAGGCGTGCCAGGCCGGCCTTCCGGAGGGAGCGCCGGGCCTGACCATCTGCCAGCGCCACCAGCGCACCGCTCATCTCGTCCGGCGGCGCACCACCCCGGCCGACCTGCACGCCCCGTTCACCGGCCTCGTCCGCCGCTGACCCACCCCTCACCTGGAGAAACGCTCATGCCTCGTACCCGCGCCAGCGCCTCCCCTCTGTTCGTGCCCCGTAAGACGACACGCGCCGAGCAGCGGGCCGCCCGAGCCGGTTTCACCGAAGCCCGCCGCCAGGCACGCCTCGCCGGAAACCCGCCCAAGCACCGCGCCGAGCAGACCCTCGACCCGGATCTGCGGCCCACCTACCCGCTCGCCGGTCGCCCCGGTCCGGCCTCCGCCCGCGGCGGCAAGCTCGCCCTGCCCGCCCACCGGATGACCACCGCCACAGCCAGCGGCGCGTACCCGTTCGTGGCCGAGGGCGGCCTGGGCGCCGATGGGGTGTTCATCGGCCGCGATGTGCACGCGGAGGCGGCTTTCTGCTTCGACCCGTTCTCGCTCTACAACAGCGGCAGGGTGGAGGGCTTCACCAACCCCAACGCGGTCCTGGCCGGGATCATCGGCATGGGCAAGTCGGCGCTGGCGAAGTCGATCGCCACCCGGTCGATCGCCCACGGCTACCGGATCTACATCCCCTGCGATCCCAAGGGGGAGTGGACCGGTGTCTCGCAGGCCCTCGGCGGATACAGCATCGCCCTGGGCCCGGGGCTCCCTGGACGGTTGAATCCGCTGGACGCCCCGGCTCGCCCCGCCTCCGTGAGCGAGGAGGACTGGTTCACGGAGGTTCGCAAGCGCCGTCTGCTGCTGCTGGCCAGCCTCGCCCGCACCGTGCTGAAGCGCGACCTGCTACCGATGGAGCACACCGCCCTCGACCTGGCCCTGGATCTGGTCGTCGCTGACGCCGCCGCCCGGGGCACGGTGCCGCTGCTCGGCGAGATCGCCCACGTACTCGGCTCCCCCGAACGCCTCGACCAGGCCCTCGGCCACCAGGCGGGGCACCTCGGTTCAGCCGCCCAGGACCTCGCCCATGCCTTGCGACGTCTCGTGCACGGCGACTTGAGCGGCATGTTCGACGCGCCGAGCACCGTGTCGTTCGACCCAACCACACCGATGCTGTCCATCGATCTCTCCCGTCTCGGCGGCTCCGGTGACGACACGGCACTGGTACTCGCGATGACGTGCGCGAGCGCGTGGATGGAGTCAGCCCTCAGTGATCCCGATGGCGGTCGGCGCTGGGTGATCTACGACGAGGCGTGGCGGCTGATGCGGCACGTCGGGCTGCTGGAGCGGATGCAAAGCCAGTGGAAGCTCTCCCGAGGGCTGGGCATCGCGAACCTGATGGTGATCCACCGCCTCAGCGATTTGCTCTCGGCGGGCGACGCCGGGTCGCGCGGCCGGGTCCTTGCCGAGGGGCTCCTCGCGGACTGCAGCACGCGCATCATCTACCGCCAGGAGCCCGACCAGCTCGCCGCCGCTGCATCTCTGCTCGGCCTGACCGGCGTCGAGGCCCAGGCGGTGTCCGCTCTGACCAAGGGCCGGGGTCTGTGGAAGGTCGCCGACCGCTCGTTCATCACCCAGCACATCCTCCACCCGGCCGAGCGGGAGCTGTTCGACACAGACGCCCGCATGGCCGCCTAGCCCAACGACCGGCACAGCAATGGGAATCGATCATGTCTGCTTCTTCCACTCCTTCCTCCGGTGACAACCAGCCGTCGCAGGCCACCGACCCTTTGGCGTGGCGACGGCACCTCCCGGCACTGGCCTCGGCCGCCGCCGGGATCAACGAGGCGTGCGACGCCTGGGACGCGGTTTCGGACTCTCTCTGCGACGCGGACGGCTGGCCGCTGGACGACAAGGTCTACGGGGACGGGAAGGTCAAGCGGGACGCCGAAGCGTGGAAGCACGCCGAAGTGTTCCTCGACCACGGACCCGAGGTGCTGGCCGGGGTCCGCGCCGCCGCCGACGGCCCCGACTACGTCGAGGGGCCGATCAGTGACGACCTCCGTCGGATACGCGGGATCGACACCATCCTGTTCCGGGCGGAGGAGCTGCGGCACGAATGGGACGGCGTCATGGCGCTTATGGACGGTTCTCAGCCGAGCGTGCTCCACCTCTACCAGGAGCGTGCCGAGGAGCACCGCAACACCGAAGGCTGGCACTACTCACACGAACTGGGCTCCAAGGGAGCGGCGTTGGTGCGCGTCGGCGAATATCTAGCTCACCGGGCGGACACCGAACGGTCGGCGCAGACCGAGCGGGCTCGCGTCGCCCTGACCCGCTCGACGCACAACACCCCTGCCGTATCAGCCCCTTCGCCCCAGGTCCCGTCGGCATCGCATCCGCCGGCTCCCGGTCGCTCGCGGTGATCCCTAGCACGCAGTCACGGCAGCGCCAAACTGCCCGATCACCGGATCCTCATGGACCACCGCACTCCTTCCAGCTGCACGCCCCCGGCGGCTCCCGCCGTGCGGCGGGACGTTCGCAATGCACCACGAAACCTCGCCCCCGACCGCCACATCCGATCCGCGTCGCATTCAGGCTGCCCTCTGTTCCGCGCTCGGGCAGCGCGGCCTGGAGGGCACCGTCGAGTACGGCCTCAGCGACTACATCGTCCACGCCGAGCTTCCCGACGGCAGTTCGCTGATCATCTCGCCGCCGCAGGAGCCACCCTCCGAGCACCCCGAGACCCCGGAAAGCTGGATGGTCACCCGCCACCGGTCCGCCGAGCCTGCGATCTACGAGGTGATCTACGACTCCGAGCCGGACGGTCCGCATACGCGCCACGGCGGCAGCGTGCCGGAACTCCTCTCCGCTGTCGACGCCCGCCTGGACCAGCTTGGCGTACCGACACGCCAGGAGCAGGAACGTTCCGGCAAGGCGCGCGCCGTCACCGTGCTCCCGCCCGACTCCGCTCCATCCCGGGCGAGGGTCGCTCTCGCCTCTTCGCCGTCGGTCGGCCAGCGCGTGCTCCCGACCGGTCCGCCGCCGGAGTCTTCCGCGCGGGCCGCGCCGCCGCCGGCCAGTTCCTCATCCGCTCCCCGGCTCTGACCGACCGCGATCCAGGAGTCCTCCGTGCACCGCACCCTCAGAACTGATCCGCCCGTCGCCCGCACCTGTAACCGCACCCGCCTCGGATGGATCTGCCATGCCCAGCCACTACGACGTGCTGCCCGACCTGGCCTTCGGCCACCACCCCGTCCACGGCATCGTCGCCGCGAACCCGAAGAACCTCGCGGCCAGCACCTGGATGCTCAGGGGATTCGACTTCCATCCCGTCCCCGACCAGCCGACGTTGTACGCGCTGGCCGACCAGAACCGTGACGGGCACGGCCGTACGAGCCGGGCCATCGAGCTGCTGCGCAAGGCCGGCTACCAGGTCGATGTGGACGTCGCCCTTGACCCTGCGCTGGCGCCCGAAACGGCACAGGTACGCGACCGCGGTCCGCTCGGTGAACCAGACGTCGCCTTCGCCGATCACCCGCAGCTCGGCATCGTCGCAGCCCTCGACGACCGTGTCTCCGGCCTCAGCGGGCTCGCGCTGGTGGCGGACGGCTGGCGGCACAACTCGAGCCTGGACATCTACACGCTCCCCGCGACCACCGATCGCGTCGAGGCGCTGGGGAAAGTCGCCGACGCCACGGTGGCCCTGCACCGTTCGGGGCTCCAGGTCGCAGTGCAGCCCCGCCTCGCTCAAGAGGTGACGGCTCGGCCCCGCCCTGCTGCCACGCCGGCCGTCGGCCCTGAGCGCGGCCGTGGTCCCGCCCGCGCGTCTCCGTTGAGCGCCGCCGCGCTCGCCGCCAGCCCGGCCCGTGCCGGTATCCCGGGCAGGGCGCCGGTCCCCACCGCCGTCACCACACCGGCGGTCCGGCCGGTTGACCCCCGCGTCGCGTACTTCCGCGACCGCTGATCCAACTCCTCAAGGAGGCCCTTCCATGGCCGTGAAGACGATCTGGCCTATCGACCACACCTTCTTGGGACAGCTCCGATCCGTCTCATGGCGTGTCACTCGGTCTGATGAGTGGGCCCGTGCGCCCATTGGCCTGCTGCTATCTCTCGTGTCCCGCGTTGTCTCACAGGGAGATGGACATGCTCCGGACGGACCCCCGGCACAGCTGGCGCCACGACCAAAGTCCCACCGCGGGTGCTTACTCAAACAGGCCCGCCGCTGTCGGTGGGTCCTCATACCCTAAAGTACGTGAGTGACTTCAGCCCCACCCCGAGGCTCTGCAAGGTGCTGTTCGGACGCGCATCCCACTGCGCCTACCCGGAGTGCGAGGAAGTGCTCATCGAGGAGCATCGTGAGCAGATCAGCGTCAACGTGGAGATCGCGCACATCCGCGCGGAAAAGCCCGGCGGCGCGAGGTACGACCCCGCTTTCGAAGGCAAGCGGGGAAACGCGGAAGATAACCTGCTTCTGCTGTGCACCAAGCACCACAAGTGGGTGGACGACTTCGAGGACGACTACCCCGCCGAGGAGCTACTTGCCTGGAAGGCCGAGCAAGTGGCTCAGGGGCGGCGTGGCGGCCTCACCGAGAACCAGGTCGAGCAGATTTTCCTGGCCTTCACGACGCCGAGGGCAGAGGTAGAGGTCGTAGGCATCATCCGGGCCCGCGGCGAGAACGTCGTATCCAAGATCGAAAATCTCAAGAGCCTCAAGCTCCTCAGCGATCGCATGGAGGAGCAATTCCTTGGAGTGCGCGTCTCGAACGTGGGAGCTCTCGGCTTCGGTGTCGATGGCGTTGGCCTTGAGATCGATATCGACGGGCCCGGTCCGATGGTGTACCTGTTTCCGGCAGAACACATCCTTCACAGGCCGCTTAGGCGTCTGGAGCCGCAGGCGAATAGCGTCTGGCTCGCGAACCCCCTCAGCGTCGGCACAGGCATCCGCCTTGAAGGAATCCCGAAAGGGTATGTACCTCTACGATTCCGTGCGTTTGCGGACTTGGGGTCGGGCAGTCGAACGCTGGGTGCATGGGTGTCGGCTGTACACCTGCCGATCTGGGAGGCCCACGTCACGCAGAAGTGGCTTGACGACTTTGCCGCGCTAGGCAGGCGGGCGCGTGACCAGATGGGCGGGGGCGCTCGGTGAGCAATGAAGAGGCACCACCCGAAGGACCTCGATCCGCCGCATGCTCGGCCCGGCGGTGTCGGCAACCCTGGCAGCTGCCGGCGGGTGATCGTGCTGCCATGCGGGGCTCGTCTATCCGCGCGAGGCGATGTGAGCGTTCACTTCATTCGTTCCGGGAAACACATGGACGATCAGCAGGCCGAGGGGCACTCTGATCAACATCACAACTGAGACCCCGGAGAGCACACATGGGCGCGCCCCCGAAGCTGACGGCACGTGAAGCGTTCGACCTCAATATCGAAGACGCTGAGATCCTGGTAGACCTTGCCAAGACCCTTGTCAACAACCGGCAGCGCAGGATGCGACGTGAGAAGCGGGAAAGACTCGGCGACGCTCTCTCCCTGCCGCAGAAGTACTGGGATGAGCTGGAGTGCCTGGAGAACGACCGGGTTTTCGTGACCTTCAAGCCAGGCCATGCCACTTTGCGAGAGAAGCTCCAGGAACCTAACCTCAGGCCTCTCCTTAGGCAGGCCCTCGTGGCCGCCTGCGCGGCCATAGAGACCTTCTGCGCAGACCGAGTCATGGAGCGCTACAGCACTGCCATTGCCTCCACCCCACCTCCAGGGGGGTTGCTTGAGCTGTCTATGACAGTGGGGGATTACCTCGCGATCCAGGAGAAGTACGAGAAACGAGGCTGGGGGATTCGACAAGTCGTTGAAATGGAGATCCGGATGCGGGCCAGCCCCGCGCCTGCCCAGATCGGTCAGCTGTTCAGTCTCGTGGGCGAGAAGAAGCTCATGACCCGTGTCGACAAGCGGCGCAAGGTCGCTGTCAACGAGTCCACAACAGAGTTGGACCGGATTGTGGCTCGCCGCAACCTGATCGCCCACACCGGCGACCGCAGCGGACGCGGGCGCGCGACGATCACCGTCGACGAGGTCGAAGCAGATCTGGCAACGATCGTGTCGATTATCGATGCCCTAGATCACGAGACCAAGCCCTCCTGACCACTCAGAGGATGCGGCCGTCGGCTCAGCCGATTCGTCGATGCCGACGGCCGCGCCTTGCTGGCTCCTGAGACGAGTGAATCGCGAAAAACACGCCTGCGGCCACCATGCCGACCGCGACTTGTCCAACCAAACGGCCGACGGCCGCGCAGGCTTCGCCGAGTGGCTCGCCAGGCAGGAGTGCACGGACTGCTGGCGCGCCTCGAACGAGGGCGACGAGCAAGACAAGGCCGCCTGGCTCAAGGCGAAGCGCGCCGAGGAGC
This sequence comes from Streptomyces sp. NPDC059785, assembly GCF_042732375.1. Lineage (NCBI taxonomy): Bacteria > Bacillati > Actinomycetota > Actinomycetes > Kitasatosporales > Streptomycetaceae > Streptomyces > Streptomyces sp. NPDC059785. The sequence goes on along the minus strand of NZ_JBHWHV010000025.1, from coordinate 37,786 downwards.
AGACGGCGTCCGAAGCCTGGTCCGAGCAGTACCGGATGCCTCCCCTGGAGGGGACCGAGCGGGCCGTTCCCTGGGGCGTGCGCTGTCGTCACCAGATCCTGACCAACGCCTACACCACACTGGTCACCGAGGGCACGACCAGCGAAGCGGAGTGGGCGGAGATCGAGGAGAACGCTCGTACGGTGACCCGTGCCGGGTGGTGGATAGACCAGAGGTCGTCCGAGCCCGAAGACCTCACCGAACTGCTCCGAACCGCCACCGGGGCCGACCGGCCGACGGAGAATCCCTTCTTCTGACCGACCGGGTGCCCTGCTGCGGCGGGGCACCCGGCTGACCGCCACCGTGCGGCCTCTACCAACGATTCTCGGCCGGACCAAACCCCAGATTTGCCGGACCCTCTGCCCACTGGCCCACCTCCAACAGGTCCTTCGCTCCCTCTGCCCCGGAGACTTCCGTGCCTACCTCGATCACCATCACGTCCGAGTTCAGCGGCAGCGTCGTTGCCAAGGGCGCTACTGATGACCTCTCCGCGCAGCTCCTCCGTCACGCCGGTTTCAAGCAGATCGACGACTGGCACGGCCGACGCCATCGCCTGCCCACCACCACTCCGCTCGCCGACCAGGTCGCCATCGCCAGCCATGCGGCCGAGATGCTTCGAGCCGCTCGCTATGACGTCACCCTTCCGCCGTCTCTCGACACGGCTCGGATGAGCCCTCCGGTGCATGCGCTGGGGCCCTACGCCGCCGGAGCCGAACTTCTCAGCATCACGGACCAGATCCGTGCGGCCGAAGACGGAGCCGGCCTTCAGCGGGCAGTTGACCACCTCCTTCACCCCGAGCACGGTGCGCTGGAGCGTGTCCGGGAGGCACTGGAAGCAGCGGGAGAACAGGTCAACGACCTGGACGACGACGCGTATGCGCTCGCCGACCGGTTCGGCTTCGCCTCGGAGTTCGTCAGCTCGGCCCAGTCCGAACTCGTCGATTCCGAGGCCGAGCTACGCCGCGTCGGCGCCGCTTCGACGAGCTACTCCGCAGCACGGACCGTCCGTGATCACCGTGGTGCCGCTCTGGCCACTTCTCCTGCGGCGAACCAGGCCAAGGTCTCCTCGGCGTCCAGTTCCGCGCCGGCACCTTGCTCTGCGACGGGTCACCCACCGCGCGCCTCAACCCCCCGACGGTGACCCCGGCCGCTCTCTCCGCCGTCGGCCTCCAGTATGTCGCGCGCCCCCGCTCGACTCACCCGCCAAGGACCACTCACCCGAAGAGGCAAACGTGCCCGAGTACTACTCCAGCATCGGCGAGGCCGTCGGTGCGGCCATGCAGCACAACATCCGGCTCGCCCACCGCAGCACGGCACCGGGCTCCGACAAGCCGCTGCAGGTCAGGCACCTGCCCAGCGCTTCCGCCGATCCGTACTCGGTCCGCGGCATGATTTCTCGCCTCCACGAGGGCGCCTCGCCCGATGAGGTGGCGGGCATCACCGAGGAGGTCAACGGCGCACTGGCCGGGGCTCTGCCCGAGCTGACCGAACTCGTCGCCTCTGCCGCCGACTGGACTCGCGCCCGTCTCGACTTCGACGACCCGCATCACAGTCCGACTTTCGAGACGTGGACCCGACTGGCAGCCGCGTACGGGATGCTCCAGGACGTCCGTGAGCAGTTGGAAGTCGCCGAGGACGGTCTCGCTGCCTGTCCCGCAGAGCGCACGGACCCCCGGCACCACCAGATGGTCAACGTCTTGCACAGCCGGGAGTTGCTCGACGATGTCCTCGGTGCAGAGGCTGCTCCTGTGCCGTTCGCTGCCCGGAACGTCCATTCAGACCGGCAGCGAGCGGCTCGCGCCTCCTCGCCGCGCGCCGGAACATCGCCGTCGACCGGCGGTCCGCCGGCCACCGCAGCACCTCCGCCCGCGCCTCGTTCTGCCGGCCGACCCCGCTGAAACGTTCCGCCTCAGACGTCCAGGAGTACCCCCATGAGCTGCACGAGAGCCGAGCGCGCCCCGCCCCTGCCCGCTCGCACACCCAAGGAACCGCCATGCCTTCCCCGCGCACCAGCGCGCCCTCGACCACCACCGGGTCGGACGCGCTCCTCTACCTCCTGTTCGGCATCCTCGGCGCCGCCATGGCCTTCGGCTCCCTGGCCTGGCTGACCGGAAATCTCACCAACACCATCGTCGGGAACGGGACATGGGCCCCCTTCCGCGTAACGGACGCGCTGCTGCACCCGGAGGTGCTGTGGCCGGCCTTGAGCACCAGCATGCTGATGCTCGGCGCCCGCGTCGTCCCCGCCCTGTTCACCGTTGCCCTGGTCGTCACCGCTGCCGTGCTGTGGATGCGCTGGCGTGCCGGGTCCAAGTCCGGCCTCGCCCGCAAGGCGGACCTGGCGCCGCTGCTGGACAAGGAGATCGTCGCCAAGGCGAAGAGCCTGCGCCCGAACCTGGGCGGCCGGGAGAGTAAAAGAGGTCCTGCCCGCTGACCGCGGCATCCTGCTCGGCACCCTCGATCCTGGTCGTGCGGAGGTCCGCGCGTCCTGGGAGGACGTGATCGTCGCAATCATGGCCCCGCGTTCCGGCAAGACGTCCGGGCTGGCGATCCCCGCGATCCTCTCGGCACCGGGCCCGGTCCTGCTCACCAGCAACAAAGCCGCGAACGACGCCTTCACCACCACGGTGGACGCCCGTGCCGAGGTCGGCACGATCTGGACCCTCGATCCGCAGCAGATCGCCCACCACCCGCGCGAGATGTGGTGGGACATCCTCGCTGACGCCCGCGACCTCGCCGGGGCTAAGAGGTTGGCGGGGCACTTCGTGACCGCGAGCGTGGACGAGTCCAGCGGCTCCGACTTCTGGTCCACCGCCGCGAGCAACACCCTCGGTGCCCTCTTCCTCGCCGCCGCGTCCCACCGGCGACCGATCACCGACGTCCTGGCCTGGCTCGCGATGCCGGCCGACCGCACCCCGGTTGACCTGCTCACCGACGCCGGCCACCATGCGGTCGCCGCCCAGCTCCAGGGCACCGTCTCCGGCGCGACCGAAACGCGCGACGGCATCTATGAGACCGCGAGGCAGTACGCGAGCTGCCTGCTCGACCCGGACGTCGCCGCCTGGGTCACCCCCAACGACGACCTTCCCGAGTTCCAGCCGTTCGCCTTCGCCACGTCCCGCGACACCTTGTACCTGCTGAGCAAGGACGGCGGCGGCAGCGCGTCCGCGATCATCGCGGCAGCGGCCGACGCCGTGATGCGCGCGGCCGTGATCGTGGCCGAGCGCTCCGGCGGGCGACTCGACCCGCCCGCCCTGTGCGTCCTCGACGAGGCAGCGAACGTCTGCCGCATCTCGGACCTCCCTGATCTCTACAGCCACCTGGGCAGCCGAGGCGTCATCCCGATGACGATCCTGCAGTCCTACCGTCAGGGCCAGCGGTGCTGGGGCGAGGCCGGTATGGACGCCCTGTACTCCGCCGCCACCATCAAGATCATCGGATCGGGCATCGACGACGCGGACTTCGCCGACCGGCTCAGCCGTCAGATCGGCGACCACGACGTCCAGACCACCTCAGTGTCGACGAGCGAGGGCGGCAAGTCCACCTCGGTGAGCATGCGCACCGAACGGATCCTGCCGCCGGACGCCATCCGCGCCCTGCCCAAGGGCAAGGTGCTGCTGCTGGCCACCGGCATCCGGGTCGCCATGCTCAACCTCAAGCCCTGGTACAAGGAGCCCTCCGCCAAGGTAATCGGCCCAGCTTCCGCTCGCGCCACGAAGGCCATCACCGAGCGTGCTCTCGCGAAGAGCATCGGTCAGGACGATCTTGGACTGTCGGCATGAGCGCGCCCACACCACCGCAGGGGCGGTTGGCCCACGCTCCGGTCGTCCTGCGTGGTGGCCGGTGGTGGCTTGACGGTGGGGCAGGCTCGGTTCCCGCCTCCGATCCCGCCTTCACCGCCGTCCTGGACGACTTCGCGCTGTCGATGGCCGCTGCCGACCAGGCAGTCGCCAACCTCCTCATCCGGCAGGACGAGGCGTCCTGCGTTGATCCCGGCGGCCGGCGGTGAACCCGCTGATGAGTGCCGAGCAGGCGGTCCTCGGTGCCGCACTCCTCGACCCCGAGCAGCTCTCGCACCTGGAGTGGCTCGCTGCGGACCACTTCTATCGGCCCGTCCACCAGGCGCTGTTCGCCGCGCTCCGCAAGCTGCGCAACGACGGGCATCCCGCGCTCTCGGCCGCTGGTCCGTTGCCGCTGTCGTGGGTGACCGACGCGGTTGAGGAGGCCGGACAGCACGTGCGCGGGCTGACCGCGGCGTACGCCCACACCCTGATCCAGGCGTGTCCCCGAACAGAGCACGCCCCCGTGTACGGACGCATGGTGCTGGAGGGGGCGATTCACCGCACCGTCGCCCAGCACGCGATCCGTCTCCACCAGGCGGCTCGAGCCGACGCCGTCCAGGGCGAGGTCGAGGGAGCCTTGCGCACGGCGGACGTCCTGACCGGCGTACTTACCGACCTTGCACGACGCTGGGGAACCGACCCTCGACCGGTCCCACCCACCGCTGGGCCCTCTGCCGCCACGGACATCCCGCCTCCGGCGCAGAGCGGCCAAGTCGCCGAGGACGAGCAGTTCCTCTTGGCCGTCCTCGCCGAACAGCCGGGAGCCATGGGCGAGGTGGTGGCCTGGCTGCGGCCGGGAGACTTCGCCGACCCGGCCCACGGGCAGCTCTACCGGTGCCTGGGCGCGCTGCACCACCGGGGCGAACCCATCGACCGGATCACCCTGCTCTGGGAGGCCCAGCGACGCGGCCTGCTGGCCGACGGCACCGTGTCGAGCGAGCAGCTGACCGCCGTCTGCGAAGGCATGGTCCCCGGAAGCGCTGACTGGTTCGGACAGCGAGTGATGCGCTCCTCCGTCACCCGCACCGCCGCCGCCTCCGCGCGAGCCATCCGGACCCTGGCCCAGGACGAGGTTCTGGGGCCCGGCCGGCTGATCAACCACGCCCTGCACGCGCTCGGTCCGCTCGACGAGGTACGTGCCCGCTGGGCCACCGCGAACAGCAGTCCGGCTCCGAAGCCCACGGCATCCACTCCGCCGGCGGCCGAGCCGCCGCCCGACCGAGTGAAGGCCGCCCGCGCCCGAAGCACACCCCGCCCAGGCGCGTCACCCCCAGCCCCGGCCAGCCGTCTCCCCACGCTGTCGACAGCCCGACCACCCTCGCGCGGCCACCCGTGAGACCCCCTCCCCACCAGCCTCTTCTGCCCCTGGAACTCGTCTTGATCTACCCCATGTCCGCAGCCGCGCCGGACCTACGCGTCACGGCCCCGAGCCTCGCCACCCCGTTGATCGGGTCTCTCTGCTCGGGGTACGGCGGCCTCGACCTGGGCGTGCAGTCCGCGCTCGGCGGCGCGCTCGCCTGGCACGCCGAGGTCGACCCGAACGCCTCACGCATCCTGGCCCGCCACTGGCCCGGCGTCCCGAACCTGGGCGATATCACCGCCGTCGACTGGCGCACCGTCCCCCGGGTGTGCGTCCTGACGGCCGGCTTCCCCTGTCAAAGACGTCTCGGTCGCCGGCCGCCGGGCCGGACTCAACGCCCAGACCCGCTCCGGGCTCTGGCTGCACGTCGCCCGTGCGGTCGCAGCCCTCCGACCCTGCCTGGTTGTGATCGAGAATGTGCGCGGCCTCCTCACCTCCCCCGCCGGTTCCCCTGGCGACGTGGAACCCTGCCCGTGGTGTCTGGGAGACACCGCAGGTCAGCCTGCTCTGCGGGCACTCGGTGCCGTACTCGGATCCCTGGCCGACCTCGGGTACGACGCGAAGTGGCTCGTGCTTCGCGCCTCCGACGTCGGGGCCCCGCACCGCCGCGAGCGGACCTTCCTCGCCGCATGGCCCGCCGGGCACCCTGCTGAAGACGCCGACCAGCAACATCGGGAAGAACGGCGGCAGCCAGCATCCTTCGAAGCGGAAGAGCGGGGGCACGGTCCGAACCTGGCCGACGAGGTCGAGTGGCTGCTGCTGCCGACCCCGAAGGCGTCGGACGGAATCAAGGGCTCGCCGAACCAGCGGCACGGCAATGGCGACATGACCCTGCCCAGCGCGGCTGCGTCGTTGTTGCCAACGCCGAGGGCCAGCGACACGGGCACCCCGAGCCGCCGCCCCGGGAAGGGATGGCGGCCTCCCTTGTCGGCGGTGGTCCTGCCCCTCTGGGCGGAGGAGACGCCGGAGGCGGAGGCGCGGACCGGCGATGGGGAGCGTACGGATCCGCCATCACCCGATGGGAGAGCCTCACCCGCCCGGCCCCGGCCCCCACGGACGCGGCCGGTCGGCTCCGCGCGGACTTCGTGGAGTGGATGCAGGGCCTCGACGCCGGCTGGGTCACCGCGACTCCGGGGCTCGGACGTCCAGCGCAGCTCACCGCGCTCGGCAACGGCGTCGTCCCACAACAGGCTGCGCACGCCTTGCAGTTGCTGGCACCACCCTTCCCCCGCTGTCCCCGCTGCGCCGACCGATAGCGCTCCACTACCGCGTTCTTCCGGCCGGACCAAACCGCTGATTCTCCGGATCCTCTCGGGCATGTCGCCGTCTCACAGATGGAGCACACTCCCATGGCCGACACCAGCCCGACCTCCCCCGGCCCCGAGCCGTACCGCGTCCCCGACGCAGACCTCGACGACCTCGCCAGCACCCTCGCCAAGACCATGGCCGAGGTCAGGCAGCACGGCGTCATCCTCGACCGCCTCGGCTCCGAGCCCGAATCCGGCGCCATCCAGCCGCCGGACAGCACTCCGGAAGCCGAGGCGGCTGACGGCAAGAAGCCCGACGGCCCCGCCTCGGTGTTCATTCTCGCCCTGGGCGGCAAGGAATATGCCGTCGAACTCGCTGCCCTCAGCGACTGGGTGAACTACCTCTTCCTGCCGGTGTACGGCCGGGAGATCAGCACGAGCCGTCCCTGGTGCGCGCACTGGCACGAACACCCCGAGGCTGTCGCCCGGCTCCACGCACTCTGGCTCGCCTGGCAGCAGTTCACCGACGCGGAGGCCGGCCTGTCCGGCCCCTCGACCTGGCACCGCGATCACCTGGACCAGACCCTGGCGCACCTGCGTGCGCCCGACGGACCCTTCGCGGCCTGCACGACCAGCGCAACTCGCCCCAATCACCGGGTGCTGGCCACCCCGGCGCCCGAGCAGGCGGGGGTGGCGGCGTGAACGACATTCTCGACTTCGGCCTCGACGATCTCTCGCCGGTCGACGACGACTCCGAGGAGGCAATGGAGGCTCTCTGGGCTGGCGACTTGACGGTGCTGTCCCAGCACCACACCACGCCCAATGGTTCGCACAGCTTCGTCCTCGCCCACGACCGATCGGTCACCTGGGGGACACCCGGCGAGCCACAGCTCGTTGCGATCGCGGTCGCTCGGGATCTGCGGCAGTCCACGTTCACGTTCGAGACGAGTCACCACGCCACGGCGTCTTTCGCACAGAACTGGCTGGCAGAACGCGGCTGCCCGCTCGAACGGATCGCACTGCGCGGTGGCGACCACATCGAGCCCGCCGACGACCTCACCCTCCAGGTGGAACAGCAGATCCAGAAGTCGGGCACCCGCTACGAGGTCCTCGACACCTACACCTCTGACGACAACCCCAGCGAGGCGTGGACACTCGTCAACGACTCCCAGGCCACCCAGGCACCGGTTCGCCTCTTCTACGAGGAGTGGAACCACGGTGCCGGCACGTACACGATGCGCGAGGGCGCCTTCCCCGACGTCGGCGTCGCCCAGACCTGGCTGGACGAGCGCAGCGAACCGCTGCCCGAGCCTCCGGAGTACAGCGACCACAACGGTGCTGTCGTCCGGGCCCGCATCGCCCTTTCCCGGTCCGCCGGAACCTCTCCGACACCGCAGACCGGGCTCGACGCGCCCCGCGCGACAGCGGCGGTACCGGTCCAGCGCGCGGTCCAGGGGAGGCTGCTGTGAGCCGCGCCCGCTTCGCCTTCGCCGCGCACCCTGACGCCATCGCCGACCTGCGGGAACTCCCGGCCGAGATGCGCGATTTGGCCTTGCTGGAGCTGCAGAACCTGGTCCACGGAAGCAACGACTGCTTGCCGTTGAAGGGCCGTCTCGCCGGCTTCCACAAGGTGTACGTCGACCCGGAAGTCTCTTACCGGCTGGTCATCCAGTTCCGCCAAGCGCCACCGACCTCGACCCACAAGCGCGAGATCTACCTCGTGGCGGCTGGCAGCCGGAAGGACTACGCGGTCTACCGCGCGGCCCACCTGCGGACCGGCCCCCAGCAAGAGGTCGGCCCCGACTCTGCCACGGAGGCCCGTGTGCAGGCCGCCCGGTCTCGCTCGACGCTCACCGCCGAACGGCCGACAACGGGCCGCGCGACTGCCCCGTCAACAGCGCCGCCCTCGGTCACCGCCCCCCGAAAGGCCGCCCAGCGATGATCAACGACCGTACTGAGCTGACCCGTTCAGAGCTGGCGGATCTCCTCACAGAGGCCGCTCAGAACGTCGGCGGCATCCCTGCCGCCGAGTATCCGACGGCTGCCGCCCGCTCCTACCTGCATCCCGTCTTGGGGCCGCTGGCCGCTGGGCCCCGCGTGATCACCGAGCTGAACGACCGGTTCGAGGGCTTCGTGGCCATAGAGCCACGCCCCGCCGGGTCGGCGGGCCTGTTCGCTCTGGCCTCCTACGCCTCCGCGCTGGGGTGGCTCACCGAGTCGTTCGCCGAGCTGACCTCCTCGGTCGACGAGATCTGTACCCGCGTGGGCATCCCTACGGAGCCTTGCGCTCCGATCGCCGCCACGTCCGGCGGAACCGAGCGGGACGACGAATTCGACTTCGCCTTCAACGCACTTGAGTTGGAGGCGGTCCGCAACGCAGCCGAGGCCGCCGGCCTCGCGCCGGACGACTACGTCGAGGTTCTCTCCCAGTCGCTGCTCGCCGCCGCCCGGATCACCGACGCCTGCATGGAGATCTCCAGTGGCCTGCTCGATGACGCCGATCTCCTCAGCGAAGTGAGCGACCGCCCTCGGCTCGACAACGATCCCGGGAGCCTGCCCGCTCTGGTCCGCTCCCTGCTCGCCCGGATGGAGGCAACGGAGTGAACCCGTACGACGCAGACACACACCCTGGGCCTTATCTCGTCGTCGAAGTGCTCGGTGTCGGGGATGTCAGCGTGCACGCCCTCGCGCATGGTCCGGAGGAGCCGCTGCACCAGGCCGCTACACGCGTCATCGAAGCCACAGCGGCGTTGGACGAGCGACACGAGAGCGTGCTCGACGCGGTCCAGCGCGCTCAGCGGCTGCTCGAAGGCATCGGTCGCGGTGAAGTCGGCCGAGCCCAGGTCTCGTACGCGCTGCTGCGGACAGCTCTCCCGGACCTCGGAGACGGCCTGGCGCAGCAGGACCGGGCATACAGCCAGCTCGTCGAGTCCCTGTCCGCCTGCCGCCGGCTTCTTTCCTCGCCCGAGCCTGCTCAACGCGCGATCAACAAGGGCCACGGGCAGGGCCAGAAGACGAGGCCCCACCGAGACGACGACTGGGCCGTCGCCGGGGAGCGCGGGCTGGTAGCCCTCGAAGCGGTTGCGGCCGGAGGTGTTCGCTTTCGCCGCAACGCGATCGGCGAGGACCCGTACATCTCGAGGGAGAAGGCCCAGTGGCAGGACCCGGCGGTCTTCCCGCAGACCGTGCAGCGGCTGGTCGCCGATGGGCTGCTGCATCAGGACATCACCGAGAACGTGTACCGGCCTGGCCAGCTCCTCTCGCTCACTTCGCAGGGGGAAGCCGCCCTGCGTGATGGTCGCGCGACGACCTCACGGGTGTCCGCCGCCCTCGGCCGCACCACCACGCAGACCACGTCGGGCGCGCTCGGCGGCTCGGCCGCCGCGCCCGTCGTCAGGACCTCCCTCGCGGCCCCCCGCTCACGCTGACCTCATCCCGATAAGGACCCCACCGTGCCTGCCCCCGGCCTGCCTCCCACCTTCTCGTCGCTTCCATCAATGCCCAGCGCGTCGAGGAGGCTCTCGCCCGGATCGGGCCCAAGTGGACCACCTGGACCGCGATGACCCTGGCCCAGGTGAACGGCCCCGTGCGCGTCCGCGGCGTTGCTGCGTAGCTCCCCTTCGTCAGTGAGCAGTTCGTCGGCAAACGGCTGTGCACGATGCACGCTGACGGACTGGTGATCCGCGATGACGACCGGCGGGAAGCGCCGTACCGACTCAGCGCGCTCGGCACGTCTCTGGGCCCCGTGCTCCGCACGGTGTCGGACTGGTCTCGCACCCACCTGACACAGGAACCGATGGCCGAAGCCGAGCGTGTCGAGGACGCGCTGCGCCGGTTGCATCTTCGGTATTCGACTGCCGTGATTCAGGCCCTCGACTCGGCTGACGGCCAGATGCGGTTCGTTCACATCGCCGAGGCGGCGCGCCTGGACAACGGCCTCGCACGGCAGCGACTTGTCCGGCTTCAGGCCGATGGCCTGGTCACGCGGACGGGCTCCCGGTACGGAGACCCGTACGTGCTCACCGATGCCGGCCAAGCGTTGGGGGCCGTCTACGCGAGTGTCGAGCACTGGAGCCAGCCCTTCGCGCTGCGAAGCGGAACAGCGACATCGCGGCCGGCAGCGGCAGCAACGCGCACCCACGTCGGTATTTCGCTGGGGGCGGGGGCCGACAGCGCCCGGACCGCGGCGGCCCTACGACGGAGCGCCGCCGCGTCGAACGTCATGTTCAGCCACGCGCCTCAGCCGGAACCGCGGGTGCCGGCGGCCGTGACCGCTCAGTCGGCACCGGGCCGGGGCCGTTGACGGGGGTGAGAACTAGATGTTGCGGGACAGGACGTTGGTGACGCAGGCGATGCCTGTGAAACCAAGATGCTCCGACGGGCATCGGTCGGGTAGCGTGCGAGCCATGTCGAGTCCTGAGTCAGACAAGGTGGGGGCTTTCGGTCACGCCGTCAGCCCCCTGCACCACTGAGCTCGTAGCCCTGTCGTCGCGCCGCTTTCTGCGGTGGGACGAGTGTTGTGCTCGGGCTGGCCGCGGTGACGAGATGACCTTCTCGTGCTTCTCCTCACCTCGGAGCCACTCGATGCCTCTCTCGCTGTACCTGCTTGCCCTGGCAGTCTTCGCCATGGGCACCTCGGAGTTCATTCTCGCCGGCCTCCTGCCGGACATCGCCTCGGATTTCGACGTCACCGTCGGGACAGCAGGCGTGCTCACCTCGGCCTTCGCGATCGGCATGGTCGTCGGCGCACCCCTGGTGGCGGCGCTTGCCCGCAACTGGCCCAGGCGCCCGGCCCTTCTCGGGTTCGTCCTCGTATTCGCGGCAGCTCACGCCGTGGGAGCCGTCACGACAAGCTTCCCTATCCTGTTCGCCACCCGAGTCGTCGCCGCGCTCGCGAACGCAGGGTTCCTTGCCGTCGCTCTGACGGCTGCGGCCGTGCTGGTCTCACCCGACAGGAAGGGACGCGCGCTGGCCGTGCTGCTGTCGGGCACGACGGTGGCTACGATCGCCGGTGTCCCCGGTGGGTCGGTGCTCGGCACGGCACTCGGCTGGCGAGCCACCTTCTGGACTGTCGCCGCTCTCTGCCTGCCTGCCGCTCTCGGCATCCTGAAAGGCATCCCAGCAGGACGTGACAAGGATGAGGCCACGGGCAGGCCGGCGTTGCGAGCGGAGCTCGCCCAGCTCGCCAGGCCGCGGTTGATCCTGGTGATGCTGCTCGGCGCGCTGGTGAATGCGGCAACCTTCGCAAGCCTCAGCTTCCTTGCCCCCCGTGGTGACCGACAGCGCCGGGCTGGGCGAGTTGTGGATCTCTGTCGCTCTGGTGCTTTTCGGTGCCGGTTCCTTCGTGGGTGTCACCGTCGCCGGACGGCTGTCCGACCGAAGTCCCGGTCCGGTCATCGCGGTCGCTGGTCCGTCGCTGCTCATCGGCTGGTCGGCCCTGGCGGTGCTGGCCAGCGAGCCGGCCGCCCTGTTCATCCTCGTGTTCGTGCTGGGCGCGCTGTCGTTCGCACTGGGCAGCACACTGATCACGCGGGTCCTCTACGAGGCCCCGGGAGCCCCTACGATGGCCGGCTCGTATGCGACGGCGGCGCTCAACGTGGGCGCCGCCGCCGGCCCCGTGGTCGCTGCGGCCACGCTCGGCACCGAAGCCGGGGCCCTCGGGCCGCTCTGGGCGAGTGGGCTTCTCGTCGCGGTCGCGCTGCTCATCGCGTTCCCCCTCCTGACCGTCATCACAGCCGACCGGAACACCGAGGTGCTGCGGTGACCCATGCGAACGCCCCCTCGAACATCGAGGGACGCCGACGGCTCGTGGAGCGCTGCCGCACCCGTCCGATCGCGCACGTCGCCGCCGAGGCCGGTGTCTCCCGCGCCTGCCTGTCCAAGTGGAAGAACCGGTACGACACGCACGGCGAAGCCGGGCTGCGGGACCGCCCGAGCGTCCCGCAGTCTTCACCGACCCAGACCCCGCCCGATGTCGTCGAACGGATCGAGCAGCTGCGGCGGGACAACAAGTGGTCCGCCCGCCGGATCACTCTGGAACTCGCGAGCCAAGGCGTTCGGATCAGCGAGCGCACCGTAGGCCGGTGGCTGGCGCGCCTGGGCATCAACCAGCGCCGCTTCCTCGACCCAGACGGCTCGACCAACAGGCGTCCGTCGACACGGATCGTGGCCCGCTACCTGGGCCACATGGTCCACCTGGACGTCAAGAAGGTCGGGCGCATCCCCGACGGCGGTGGGTGGCGAGCCCACGGACGCGGCTCCGAGCAGGCCAGGGCCGCACAGCGCGCAAAGTCCGGTGGCGCCAAGGGCGGGTACGTCTACCTGCACTCCGCCATCGACGGATTCTCCCGCTCGGCCTACACCGAGCCCCTTTCCGACGAGAAGGCCACCACCACCGTGGCGTTCCTCAGCCGCGCCCGCGCGTTCTTCGCCGCCCACGGCATCCACCGGGTCGTACGCGTGGTCACCGACAACGGCGCGAACTACCGCGCCGCGGCCTTCATGCGCTCCGTGATCTCGTGGGCCTCCCGCCACCAGCGGACCAAGCCCTACACGCCCCGGCACAACGGCAAGGTCGAGCGCTACCAGCGCATCCTCGCCGAAGAACTCCTGTATGCCAGGCAGTGGGCCTCTGAAGCAGAACGAGCGCGGGCGATCGCGGTCTGGAACGTCCACTACAACTACCACCGGCCTCACACCGCCGCCGGTAACCGTCCTCCAGCCTCACGCCTCCGCGTGAGCGTCACCAACGTCATGGCCAGCAACAACTAGAGGCCACTCGCCGCCGCTACGGCATCCGCATTCGCTCCAGCGGCTCCCGCCGCTGCCCACGCGGATCCGTTCTCCTCCTTCGCTTCCGGAGACTCGACCATGTACGCCCCTGATGACCCGACCCGGTACCAAGAGGTACTGGTCAGCCCCATGTACCTGGCTGGTTCCAACGGGACCGGCGAGGCCGGCTTCGCGCCCGTCGCCCACTGGCCTCATCAGTACCTCGATCAGGGCCCCTGCCAACTCCTCGTAACCTCTCCCGACCAACGGATTCGGATCGGCTGGTTCGGCGACGACTTCGAACTGTGGAGATCAGCGCAGCCGAGGACGCCTTCTCAGCGCCTCGCTGGACGGCGACGTTCAACCACGTCACCCCGGCCGAGATGGTCGCCGGCCTCACCGCGTCACTGGTCCAGGACTACGACGAAGCCATCGCTTCCGATACCCTCGGCCGCTTCTTGACAGGGCCAACCGTCCCCTGGAGGGACACCGTCCGGCCGCTGACCGATGCCGGCTGGAACCTTGACGGAGCTGCTGAACTCGGCACCGTCGAGATCATCGCTCCTGACGACCAAGCGGGCATCCTTATCGATCGGCGCGGCTACGGCTCCGACCGCAGGACCGTCGAGCTGTGGGCTGGCCCGCCGGGCTGGGGCACTCGTGCCGAAGCAACGTTCACGGCCCGCACCCCGTCCCACTTGATCGCCGCAACCGCCGCTGTGATGGCGAAGTCGACCCCGGTGGTCCGCGAACGCCACCAAGTCGACCGGCGTATGCAGCACCTGGTCACCATGACCCCTGTCGCTTCGGCCACGCCGATCGCCGAGGCTCAGGTCTCGCGCGCTCCGACTCCGCTGGACGTACGCCGCACCGCGGTCGCCCAGGCCGTACACCGTGCCGCGCGGGCACCACGCACAGCAGCCGACCTCCGAGTGATGGCCGCTCAGAGCCGCTCCACGGGGGCGGCGCAGAAACGGACGGGACACCCCGCGCCCGCGACCTCTGCCCGGCTGCCGGCCAGCTCGCCGGCGCCCCGGCGCGGACGCTGACTCCCGCCCCAAGCCGCAGTCCACCCGCGACCGACCTTGCCCAACAGGAGTTCCACCATGCCCACCACCACCATGCTCGACCAGGCCACGGCAATGATCGAGAACGCCTGGAGCCAGCCCATCGAAGCTCTTGAGGTCCTCGGGGTCCGCCGCCCTAGCGACGACCCGCTCCTGCGCTGCGCCATGCACACCCGTACGGCCCTGGCCGTCACGGACAATGCGGTAAGCGTTTACCAGGACAGTCTTCACACCCTGTCCCGGCATGGGTACGTGCCTGACTTCTACGAACTCGACCGGATCACCGAAACGGCGGTCAGCCTCCGCGTCGCCCACGCGGAGAGCCGTGCGTACCTCCAGGCGATCCGGCGCGTGGTGGAGGCTCGGGAGGCCGCCGCACCCGAGGTTGAGGCACCGGCGGTTCGGCTGGCACAGGCCGCTGTCGCCCGCTCCGGGCAGACGCGGCAAGCCCCGGGGGGCTTGCCCGAACCGTCCTCTCCGGCGGCTGTCGTAGGGCCGTCGGCGCCCGCAACGGGGCCCCGACGTTGAACGCTTAGCTCCGATCCTCGTCGCGGTGACCCTCTTCGGCCCGGAGGCCCACCGAGCGGGCCAGCTCCTCCACCGTCAGCTCCACTCGCCGGCCTTCGGCGATCCGGCGCTCGACCGTCTCCTCGTCCGGCCACTGGTCGGGCTGTGCGCCGACTCCCCACTGGCCATCGGCGACCATCGCGATGTCGCCCACGGTCCACGGCCGCCCGGCCGCGCGGATCTTGCGCTCCAACCCGGCGCCGTCCCAGTGTCTGCTCGCCTCGGCCATCGTTGTCCCCCTTCTCTCGCCTGCGGCCCGTCACCGCAACCCATGTAGGACAACCGCGGTGGCCTGTCCATTCCCCGGTCTCCCGTGACCTGCCGATGTCCCCCAGTTCGCCCACGGCAGACGCCCCTGCCGGGAAACAACTACGCACTTCGGCATGATCCATGCCAACGTACGGATGTCGGAAAGACCGCAGGTCAACGAAGGGATCCATCTACCCGTGAGCACCTCTGCCACCTTCCTTCCGGCCGTTGTCCGTCCCACGGCGACGCTCTCAACTGGCTCGTCGACACCCCCGAGGCCAACGTCCACGCGACCGACCCCGACGGCTGTGTCTACGTCGGCTGGCTCCCGAAAGACCCGTCGGCCTGGCAGCGCAACATCGTCTGGCATGTCCGGGTGCAGCCCGCCGATGGCGACGCATGAGTCCAGGAGTTCGGTGTCCACACCCCCTCCGAAGCCGTTGCCGGATTCCTCGCCCTCTTGGTCACCAGTTCCTCGTGCTGACTGCCGATCAGGCTCCGCTCTCAAATCCACCTACGGCCCGTCGACTCCCCGTCGGGCCGACCAGCCCCGTCAGTGTCCACCGTTCACGGAGACTCTCTTGCCCCAGTACCTGACCGTCGGCCACCTGCTCCACCAGCTCCAGGAACTCGACCCCAACCTGCCGGTCCGTCTCGCCGTCAACCCTGACTTCCCCTTCGCCCACTTCGTGGGAGCCGAAGTCGTCGTCCGCGACGGCAAGGCGTACATCGCCGACGACGGCCAGGAGGACTACCTCCCGGTGGGGGCGCGCGACACCCTCACCTGGGACTGATCGCTTCCCTACCCACACGGAGCCTTCCATCTCGTCGCTCTCGCGCCCCACGCCCCTCCTCGCGCTGCACACTGTCGCGGCGCGCCCCATGCCGCACGGTGTACACAGCGCGCTTCTCCAGCGCATCTCCATCCGCCCCGACGGCCCCCTCGACATCACCTGGCTCGCTGCCGAAACCCCCAACTTCCCCTCGGGCGCATCCGACTGCGCTGGGAGCCTGCCTCGCGCAGCGGCTGGGACGTCACGGCGTACCTGGGGCTGACCACGGCCGAGGTGCTCCTCGGTTCCTGGCCCGCCGCCCCGGACGACTGGCCGCGCCTGGTCCGTCCGACGCTGTACGAGGTGACCGGCCTGTGCGCCGCCCTCTCTTTCGCGACCGATGCCCTCGACCTCTCCAACCGGCTCTCCGGAGTCTGACCGAGGACCACCGAAGGCCGCCCCACGCCGCTCAGGCAGGGGCGGCCGCGTCGTGCGTCCACCCGTTCGTTGCGTACGCTCGACCCGGCGAAGGAGGACACCATGGCCGACGACCAGAGGCTCTGGAGATACCCGGAGGGCGCCGCCCACTTGCGTACGTGTCGCTGGCCTGGCGCAGGAAGTTCACCCCCCGCCCAGCAGCAGCGCCCCACCGCCGCGCGCATCGCTGCTCCACTCGAACCTCGCGGGGCAGCACGCCTGGGGCTCCCTCACAGGTTCTCCCCGCCACGCGCTCCTTGACGCCCGGCCGACAGCGCCCTCGGGTGCAGTCGGCCAGGCGTCAGCCCTGGTTGCCCAGCGGCATGTTCGCAGCTGCCCGGTGGATGCAGGCTGCTGCTGCTTGGGCTTCGCGAGCCCGGTCGGCGGCCTCGTCTCGCACATGGGCGGGGACCGGTACCGGCTCGCCGCGCTCATTCAGTAGGAAGCCGGCCTTGTGCGGCAGGGGACGCTGCTGCGCGGCGTCGTAGCAGTCCTGCCAGGAGACCGTATGGCCGCTCGGCGGGCAGCAGAAGTCCGCGTGGACGGCGGCCAAGAGATGGTGCAGGGCCTCGGGGTCCGGGCCGCCGAGCTGTGCCTCGTACGGGCCGGGGAGTATCCGGGCGATGAACTGCGCTGCGGTGATGCGGGGATGACTCATGGCACCTCATTTTTTTCTGTCAGGCCCCGCGCCGTGAACACAGCCTACGGCGCCGCACCGTCATTCATCCCCCTGGTCGCACGGCCCTCGGCGGCCGTGCCGTGTCGCCTTTCGGGCCAAGGGGAGCAGCCGGTATCTCAGCGATGTGTGCCCGACCCCGCCCGGTTGCGGTGCCGGGCCCTGCGCGGGTTCGTCACCGTCACCGGCTTCGGCCGTGCCCGGCCCGCGAAGCGATCCGCCGAAACGCCCGGCTCCTGCTCCGGAATTCGAGGCACGTGCCTGGCACCGGCCGCCAGGTATGGCGTGTAATGAGCGCCATGACCGAAACGCCCTCACCGGCCCTGTGGCGCCTCGTCGACGAGGACGACGCCGCGTCGTTGACGCTGATCGTCGAAACGCCGAACGGCCCCCACCTGCGGCGCATACCTCCGGCGCTGCCCCTGTCGGCGCACATCGAGCACGGTACGGCCGCCGAGGAAGCCGCCCACACCGCGGCGGCCACGTGGGGTCTGCCGGACTTCGTCTTCCAGCAGGTAGCGAACGCGGCGAAGGGCTCGGGTTCGCGTGAGCAGGGCGACCGGATCCTGATCGCCGGCCACCGCGGTGCGGTGGTGCAGGTCAAGGCCCGCACGATTGCGCCCAAGGCCGACGCGCTGGAGGCCAACTGGATCCAGAAGGTCGCGGCCAAGGCGATGAGCCAGGCCAAGGGCAGTGTGCGGCAACTGCGCATGCTGCCCGCCGACATGGTCAACGGACGAGGCCGCGTCCTACACGTGGATGGCAACGACTACGAGTGGGTCTCGGTGTTCCTCCTGGACCACCCCGGCGTACCGGAAGGGATCACTGCAACGTGGCAGCCGACCGGCATGCCCTCCATCGCCCTGACCCGACGCGACTGGGACTTCCTGTTCAACCAGCTGCGCTCGACCACCGCCGTACTCGACTACCTCTTCCGAGCCGCGAAGGAACCGGCCGTCCCCCTCGGTGAGGAACCGGTCCGCTACTACGAACTCGCCGCGGCCGACGCCGACACCCCGCCCGGCGATATCGACACTGACCTCGTCGGAGAAGACGGCGTGCTGTACTCCGTTCCGCAGCTGCCCCAGGCGCCCGCCGGAGACGACGGCACCCGCGCCCACCTCATGATCCGCTTCATGCTCGAGGACATCGCCCTCAGCCCCCTCGCCGACCCGCTGACCGAAGCCAACCGCCACACCATGCTCGGCGACCTCGACCGGCTCCCCGTCGCAGCGCGCACCGAATGGGGTCGCCTCCTGCTCGACATGCTCGACGATGTCCCCAAGGTCCCCACCGAACACACGAAATGGCGCTTCAGACGCCAGCTCGACGCGGACGGAACCCGCCAGCTCATCGTGGGCGCCGCCACCCGCTTCGACAACACCATCCGGACCGCCTTCACCTCCTACGTACAGCTGCGCCACCACGAGGTGACCTCCCGCACCGGCAAGGCAGGAGAATCCTCTGCACTCGGCATCCTGCTAACCCCCCGCCACGACGGGCTGCGCCCCTGGGACACCAGCACCGTCCGCGTCCACGGCCATCTGGAGCTGCCGGAGGAAGACCTGCGCATCTACCGCAGCCTGTGGAACCACACCGCCGAGGACGGCTCGCCCGTCACCCAGGACTGAGGCCACCACCCTCCTCCGGCCCGCGGCCATGGGTCCAGCCTCCGGAGCAGGGCCAGCTCACACCACAGTGAGGCTGCGGCGCTCGACGAGCACCACGTCCCGCCACACGCCGTGGTGACGGCCGATCCGCTCCCAGGTGCCGATCACGCGGAATCCGGCCCGCGCCTGGACGGCGAGGCTGACGGTGTTCTCGGGGAAGATCCCTGCCTGGATCGTCCAGATCCCCGCCGCCTCGGTGGAATCGACCAGCGTCTTGGCCACGTCCGTCGGGGTGATCGGCGCGCCGAGCTGGCCCGCCGACCGCCCAGGGGCCGGTAGTCACTGCTGTGTGATCAGAAACCTGCTGCACGCCTCATGCGCCTTCGCCCTGGCCGCCCTCCCCCTAACGATGGCCGCCCCCGCCGCGGCCTCCGCCTCTGCCGCTCCTGTCGCTCCGGTGCGTGCGGCGGCGACGCTGCCGCCGGACGCCATCGGCCAGCTCACCGGGGCGGTCGAGGACCGCACCGGCTACGACCGCTACGCCTTCAAGCACCGGAAGCTGCGCGTCGGGCGGCGGCCCGCGCGTTCTTCAGCCAGATCCCCACCGCCGCCGGTGCTCTCCTACTCCAGGTAAATGCCGGCGAATACGCCGTCGAACCCGAGCGCGGTCAAGCCCGCCTCAACACTTGGGTACGTTGTCCCGTGCGGGCCGCCGACCAGGGCGTCGAAGTCGGCGCGGCTGATCTCGGGCTCGAGCCACTGGTTGCCGCACCGGCAGCGGACCCAGACGTTGCGCCCGTGGTTGATGAGCAGCCAGTCGCGTCGGGCACGGCAGGCGGAGCACATCACGGGGATGCCCCCGAGGGCGAGATCGCGTGAGTGGCCGACGCAGCGAATCGCCCCGGGGCCGTCGGCCGGCCGCGTCCCGGCCTTGAGTTGCAGCAGAGGGTCGGTGCCAGTGGGGACGACGGGCAGCGCGGGTGCCGGCTCCGTGGTGCGGGTGGTGGTTCTGAGCACAAGCGTCATCTCCCGGTTGTCGGTCCTGTGTTCATCCGTAACAGCCAGTGGAACCGGCTGTCCATACATTTCGCGGCGTCCGCTCGGTCGGTGACCGGCTGCCGGTTCGACCTGGTCAGCGGCGTGGCGAGCGGCGGTTGGGGTCTTGGATGGGCCCGAGCGTCGCGGTTGCCGTCGCGTTTCGTTCACTGGTGCGGCTGCTCGGCGCGGTGGCCTGGCGGGTGGCGGCCTGCGGACGACGGGCGCCGTCACCCGGGTGTGCCGGGAGCTGGGCGATGCGCCGCAGGCGCCAGACCAGGACGTCGCTCACGTCATCGGCGCTGTCTAGTTCGCGCATGTCGATGGCCTGGCGCAGGAGGGCTTCGGAGTCGTGGCCCGCCCCCTCGGCCTGGGCGAGGGTGGCGACCAAGGCGTCGGTCCTCGCTTCCATGCCCCCTGCCCGTACGACCTTCTCCGGCAGGACGGCGCGAAGAGTGGCCTCGTGCGTGCGGCGCTGGGCTTCTGGAAGAGCCCGACCTTGGTCGCGCAGCACTCGCATCGGGGTGGCAGCGGCCTGCCGGTAGGCGGTGCGCAGGTGCGCGGCAGCTTGTCGGGAGGCGTGGGCCTGCTGAGCGTGTCCACGCGCGGAGTGCCAGCGGGCGGCGGCGAGGGTGACCAGGACGAGGGTGGAGACGAGCATGGCGGTGGTGCCGCCGTCCTCGCCTCGGCCGAGCGCCCCGCCGGCCTGGACAATGCCTCGGGCGGCCGAGCGGAGGGCCCGGGTGTCGGCGCGTTCGGCGCGGACATGACTGCGGGTCGCCCGCTCGAAGGCGCGAGCTGCGGCGGCCAGCTCGGTGCGGGTGGTGGCCGGTGAGGTCTGGGCCACTGCGTCGAGGAGTTCTCCGACGCCGACGAGCTGGGGGGCGGCCTCGCCGTCCTCGTCGCGTTCCAGGAGCGTGGCCGAGCGCTCTGCGATGACGGTGGCGTTGCGTCGTTGACGGGCGGGCGGTGACCAGTTGGTCCGGTCAGCGCCGACCGCGGGCGTGCTCGGCTCGGCGGCCCCGTCGGTGAGGCGTAGTCGGATCTTCGGAAGGGAGAGGTCGGGGGCCAGTTTGGAGCCGGGGTACCAGACCGGGTCTCCGTCGCGGTTGCGGTCGCCGGGCAGGGCAACGTTGTAGCCGAGCGCGTCACCGGACGGTGCGTGCCGCAGCTTCACCCGTACCCCCGCTTCTCGGAGCCGCGTGAAGAACTCCTCTTCCGAATCCGCTCCCGCCACGGCTCGACGAACGGCCTCGCGGAGCGTCTCGCGCGAGGTCTCCGGGCGGCCGGTGCGCTCGGCCTTGAACTTCTCGGCGCTGCTGGGATTCTTCGCTGCGGTTCCGTCGCCCGCGTTCAGGCGCCGCAGGCCCATCTCCTTCTCGATGCGGCGGCATTCGGCCTGGGCCTTGTTGAAGTCGTAGTTCAGGCGCGGGTTGCGCAGGTCGCCGCGTACGAGGGTGGCGACGATGTGGATGTGGTCTTCCGCGTGGCGGACGGCGATCCACCGGCAGCCGTCGGGGTCTCCATCCGGGGCGATGCCGGTGGCGTGGACGATGCGCTGGGCGACGGCGTTCCACTCCTCGTCGTCCAGCCGCCGGTCCCCGGGGGCGGTGCGGACCGAGCAGTGCCAGACGTGCTTGGCGGGTGCGCGGTCGCCGGCCTGCTTGACCCGCAGGTCAAGGGCGGCGGTGAGCCGGGCGAGGGTGACCTTCGGGTCGGGGTCGAGGCCGGGGTCGGGGGCGAAGCCGTCCCAGGAGCCGACGAGGTGTGCGTCGGTGTGCTCCTCGCGCCGTCCGGGGCCGTACAAGTAGACGAGCAGGCCGTGGGTGCGGGAGCCGCGTCCGATGTCGGGAACCATCACAGCCGCCAGGTCACCAGGCCGTTCGCCGCGTCATCGACGCGGGCGAGAAGTCCGGTCAGCGCGCCCAGCGCGTGTTCGAGTTCACCGGCACGCGGGTGGCCACCGCTGTTGAGGACGAAGGCGATCTGGTTGATGTTGTTGCCGATCCGAGCCAGCGCGGTGCGTAGGGCGACGAGTTCGTCGATGGCGGTGTCGAGCTGGTCGTTGCTGTGCACGGCGGCATGTCCGCGGGCGGCGCTCAGGCCGGCGGTGGCGAGGAAGCGGGCGACGGTGACGCCGCGCTGGGTGGCGGCGTCGGTGATCTCGGCTTTCTCGGTGTCGGAAAGGCGGGTGGTCGTCTTGCGGGCGCGCTCGCGCGGGTTGCGGCTGCGGCGGCGCGGGGTGCGGTCGGGGAAGGCGGGCGTGCTCGGGCTCGGCTGCTCGCGGTCGGCAGTATCATCTGCTTCTCCCCCGGTGACCGGCGCCCCCTGGTGCCGGTTGCCCGGCTGGTCCCCGTGCGCCCTCGCTCGGGGACCAGCCGGGCTTCCCCCGCCCTCCTGGGCGGGGACAAGTGCGTACGTCGGGCCGTAGGACCGTCGTACGCGATAGCTTGCTCCGCCAGGAGCCGTGGTGAGGTCACGGTGCTGTCCAGCGGGGGTGGCCGCCGGGTCGTTGGTGTTCACCGGCTCGTCTCCGGGTCCTGCTGCTGGATTTCGCGGACGAGTTCCTCGATCCAGTCCATGGCCAGGACGGGGTGGTGCAGGGTCCAGGGCCGGTCGTGCTGCTCGCGCTGCACGATCCAGGTGGTGTCGGGGCCGGACTGGGCGCGGTGGAGGTGTCCGTGCTGGTGCAGGACGGACAGCCAGGAGTCGACTTCGGCGGGCGTGGCCGGGTGAGTGCGCATCGGGTGCTCTCCGCTTCTGCTGTGGCGGGGTGTGTCGGTGACATGCGGAGTGGGTGACCGGCCGGGGTGACCGGTTCGGTCACCCACTCCGTGTAGGTTCGGTCAGGGCCGGGAGGAAGTGACCGGCTGGCGGTGCTGCTCGCGTAGCTGGGCCATCAGCGCGGTCAGGGTGTCGCTGGACAGCGGGATCTGCTGACCTCGGATCGCCTGGGCGACCACTTTGCGGGTCAGTTTGTCCTCGGCCCTGACCGCCGACCGGGCGATCGCCAGCAGCTCCTCGGTGTCCGGGTCAGGACGCCGGTCACCAGTCGGCCGAGCGGCCCGGTCAGTGACCGGCGGCGAGGTGACCGGCGGGGCACTGACCGCCGCCGGGCTGTCCTGGTCATCACCGACCGAGGCCGCACTGCTGGGGCGGTCAGTGACCGTCCGACCCTTGTCCGCCTGTCCCGGCAGGTCAAAGGCACCGTGGCTGCGGTTGTGGTGGTCGGTGACCGACTGGCCGCTGGTCGCCGGGGTCGAGTCTCCGGTCACTGACCGGGCGGCGGTGTCCTCGTCGGTCGGGGACAGCGGCAGCCGGTCGGTCAGAGCGGTGACCGACTGACCGGACCTGACCTGACCGGCCGCTGACCGCTGCTCACCGGCTCGGTCGGTCCGGGTGACCTCGATGGCGTCGCTCCGGTCGGTCCCACCGAGGTGACCGGGCTGACCGAGGTTCTGCCGACCAGAGTCCTCGACCGGGCCCCGGGCAATGAGGATGTAGAGGTGGACCGCTCCGGCCAGTGCGAGCGGGGCGATGGTGGAGAGCACCGCGACCACCGCGTCACCGAGCTGGAGGCCGGTGCCGGCGACCGTGTCCTGGTTGATGCGCACCGCGTGGAGTGCGTTGGCCCAGATGCTGGCGGCGGTGGCCGTGCCGAAGAGCGCCCAGACGTAGAGCCGGGCGCGCAGTGGTGCGTTGCGCAGGACCAGGAGGGCTCGGATGCCGTAGGCGATGAACCCGTCGATCACCAGGGGGAACAGGTAGGTAAGGAAGCCTCGGATGTGGATGGCCACGGCCATCTGCTGCAGGGCGTCGTACGACAGTGCGCACCCCGCGCCCCCGAGCGCCACGACAGCCGCGCGGTCCCAACCGGATATGTGCGCCGTCTTCGACGCGCTTGCGATGTTCATGCCGCCGTCCCGAAGTCGTCGCGGATCAGGCGCTCGCCGCTGGTCTCGGGGGGTGTGGTGTTCGTGGTGGGCTGGTTCAGGGTTCGGTTGCGCTCGGCCCGGCGGATCTCGCGGTATCGCTTCTTGGCGTGCTCCTCGGTGACCTTCAGAAGCCAGGCCAGACGCTGCTCGCTCACCCCGTGGCGGTAGGCCGCGTACTCGACCGCGCGGCGCTCCGTATGGGTGAGGTGCACGTCGCGTCCGGCGATGGTGGCATTGACGCGGCTGTAGTCGAGGCGGCTGGCGAGCTTGTCGTGCAGCGGCCCGCGCTCCTCTTCCGTCAGGCCGCCACGGATCCCGTCGGTGTCACCCCCTTCGAGAGCGGCGTCCAGGCAGGAGCGGCGGACCGGGCACTGGCCGCACAGGGCCTTGGCCGTGGCGATCTTGGCGGTCTCGTCGGGTTCGGGGAAGAAGACTTCGGGGTCCACCGGGTTGTACTCGGTGCTCTGGCAGACGGCGTCGGCCTGCCAGGTCTGGTCGCCGAGCTGACGGTGCTGGGCGGGGCCGTTCATCGTGCTGGTCATGCGGGGTGCTCCGATCGCTCTCCGCGCGCAGGGGCGTCGGCGGAGAGGTGCGCTGGCGGTAGGTACCCGGGGGGACGGCGCTGCGAGGGCGCGGTCCGGCGGGGTGGCCTGTGGAGGGTCAGGCGACGGCGCTGTGGCGTCTGCGGTCGACGGCCTCGAACTCGACTCGGGTGGTCATCTGCGCGAGCCTGCTGGCGACTCGGTCCCCGAGGTAGGAACGCAGGTCCTTGATCGCCAGGTTGGTCGTGATCAGCGTGGGGAGTTCGTAGTTGTACCGCCGGTTGATCAGCCGGTACGTGATCTCCTCGACCCACTCGCTCGCCTTGGCCGCGCCGAGGTCGTCGATGATCAGCAGTGGGCAGCGGCTGACCGCCGCCAGTTCCCGCTCGCTGTCGACCCCGGGCCGGGGGCGGAGATCGGCGTAGAGGTCGGCAGCGGTGGTCGCGCGCCAGCGAACACCGACCCCGCTGCTGACCAGCGCTCGGACTGCGCCGTACGCCTGGTGTGTCTTGCCCGCCCCGACGACCCCGGCCATCAGCAGGCTAGGTCCGGTGGTGACCTGTCGTCGGGCTCCTCGGCTGGGAGCGACGGCCGCGTCGGTGACCCTCCGGACCCACTCCAGGACCGTGGGGTGGTCGGCGACAGCCGCCTGATAGCGCGGGGGCATCCCGGCGAGCAGGGCGTCCAGCGGCGAAAAGGGCTCGGCGTCGTCCGGCAGCGCGGCGTCGGCCGGGTCGATGTTGCGGGCGGCCAGGATCCTGGCCATGCGCTCCAGCGTGGCTTCGTTGCCGAGGAGCTGCGGTTCGCGGTGACGGGTGTGCATCACAGCTCCTCGGCGTAGGCGGCAGACGCGTTGGCCGGGTTGGTCCACGCCTGGTGGGCGGGCACGGTAGGCCGGATTCCCGGCCGCGCCAAACCGCCGGGGCGAGCGTTCATCGCCTCGTTGACCATGCTGGTCAGCACGCTCGGGTGCTTGGGGTTGGCCGTGAAGTTCGCCAGCCCGGCTCGGATGTGCTCCGGTGCGATGCCCTCGTCCAGGAGCTTCTTGATGATCCGTCCGAGGTGCCCGATCACGTCGCTCGGGGGGCGCTGGTCGCACCCGGCGACGTACTCCCCGACGAGGTCCTTGGCGGAGATGCCGGCTGCGGGCGCTGTGCGCCCCGTAGGGACAAGAGATCCAGGATCCAAGATCCTAGATCCAGGCGCCGAGCCTTCGAGGAGGCTCCGGGGAAGGTTCGGGGAGCCGTCGGGGGCAACCCTTTGACCTGCACTTTTAACTCCAGTCCGCCCGGGTGCGCTGCTGGCTCCGTCGGCGGCCTCCTGCCGGCCGGCGGCTAGCTCGTCTGCCTGTTCCGGCACCGTCGAGGAGGGTGCGGCAGGCAGATCGAGGGCTCGGGGTGCCCTCGCCGAGGTCTCGGCGAGTCCTCGGGGAGTGGTGGGCGAGCCCTTCTCCCTCCGGGAGCAGGAGCCCTTGCAGGGGGCGCACCGGTCGGCAGCCTGGTGCTCCGGGCACGAGGGCAGGCGCGACTGGCTCGGCTTGTCGATCTTCTGGTGCTCGGACCAGGTCACGATGTGGAGGTAGAGGCGGCCGTCGCATCCGGTGTACCGGCAGATCAGTCCGGCGTTCGCGAGCTGGTGGAGGTCGTCCTCGACGTGGACAGAGGTGTGCTCGGCGCGCAGAGGCCAGAGAAGCCCAGCGATGATCGCGGCGTTGTCCCGGTGACGGCCGTGGTCGTCCGCCTGGGTGAGCAGGCCGAAGAAGGTCCTCTCGGCCGTCACGGTCACTTCGGCGAGTGACTCGGAGGTGAATGCCTCCGGCTTGACGGTTCGGATCCGGGCCATGTCAGCGGCCCCGCTCGGCGGCGGCCAGGTCGCTGCGGGTGAGGGTGGCGTCGGCAAGGCAGAAGGTGTGCGAGCGCATCCAGTCCACCGCCGGCCAGACCCGCAGGATCCAGCGTGCCGTGACCCTGGCGGTCGGGCGCCCCAGCACCATGGTCTTCCCGGCCTCGTCCTTGACGACGGCGTGGAGATGAGGCCACGTCTGTGTCGGGTCGGTGAGACTGACCCGGATCGTGGACGCCCCCGGGATCATGTCGGCGAGCTGGGCGGCGAGGCGGCGCGGACGGCCGTCGTCCGCGCAGGCCGGGCTACCGCTCGGCGTGGCGAGCATGCGATACTCCGTTGTTCGTAGGAGCGCGGTGCGGCGGTCTCGTGCAAGAAGCCCTGCCGCCCGCGTGATGTGTAATTGGCGCCCCTCGGAGCGCCAGCCCGGCGCTGGGGAGTTGGTAGCTCCTCGGCGCCGGTTTCAGTTTCCGGGCCAGATCACGGGTCGTATGCCGGCATCCGTCCCGCCTCCTTTCCGCTGGTCATCGGCCCCTCTCCGGCGCCCTGCCCGGCGTGGGACGACGAACATACGTAGACCCCGCGGGCAAGTCCATCCCGTTGTCCGGAAGATCGTTTGCGGTCGCCTTACTCCGTGTCGGCCGCTCTCAGGAGGGCGATGCCGACGTGGATCCGCGCCGCCCGGCAAGCGCTGCAAGCGCTTGTCGCGTGAGCGGTTTTGGCATAGGAATATGCACAGAGGTCCCCCAGGGCTCGGCACCGTAGAATTGGGCCTGATCAACAGGTGCGATACGGAAACGTACGTCAGTTTCGAAAATGCATCAACCTGGCTTACAGTTGAGCCCGACACCGAGCCCATCGCCACCTCGCACCAGGAGTCCCAGTGCCCCCTCGTCAGTTCGACGGCAGCCGCGTGCGTGCCGTCCGCCGACGCAGGGACATGCACCAGAGGCAGCTGGGCGAACTGGTGGGCGTCAGCGGCGCCACTGTCGCACGATGGGAATCCGGGAAGGATTTCCCCAAGGGCGAGAAGCTGCCGGCGATCGCCACGGCGCTCAACGAACCACTCGACGAACTGTTCCCCCACGAGGGGCCGCCAGACCTACAGCTCCTACGCTGTGACGCCGGTCTCAGCGTGGCGGAGGCCACCGAAATCATCGGCGCAAGCCGGGGACCGGTGAGCAACGCCGAGTCCGGGCGGCGCAGGCTCAACGCCAGCTATGTGAAGCCGCTGGCGGCGGCGTACGGGGTGACCGAGGAGGAGCTGCTCGCGGCGCAGGATCGCTCGTTCGGCATTCGCACCAACTCCCCGCGTGACGATCAAGAAGCCGCGCCTCGCACGATCGGAGAAAAGATCAATTTTCTCCTGCAGTACGGCTCCACCGGCGAGGAGACGCTCTCCGACTCGGAGATTGCGCAGCTCGTCAACCAGCATGCGCCGACGGCAGCCGTCACCGCCGAGGGCATCGGCGAGCTGCGCGAAGGAACGGCAACCGCGGCATCGAATGAAGTGCGCGCCGGCCTGGCCCACGCCTTCCAGGTTCCCCCCTGGCTGTTCGGCGATGACGCCGAGCTGAGCCCCATGATCCAGGAGTTCCTGGAGGCTGTTCGTTTCATCGGCTCGATCCACCAGGGACAGGTCCTCGGCCTAGCCGCACGCGGCAGCGAGATCCTCTCCCTGAGAACGATGGCCGACATCAACAGGCTCGTGGGAGAGCTGCGGCACAAGCTGTCCGAGGTTCAGGACAAGGAGTGACCCCGCCAGTAGCGGGCGGGTGCAGATCGTTCGCGGCACTACCGCCTTGCAGGCACGTCCGAGGACCCGTAACCGCCCATCGCTGATCGGCCCTGGGGCCACCATAGATCTCGGACCGGAAGCACGAAGGCGCTACGGCTCGGCCTCCCCGGAGGCCGAGCCGTAGCGCCTTCGTGCAGACGAAGTCGACGCCGATCTATCAAGCGGCCAGGTCGACACCGAGAAGCTCGGACAGGGTTGCGACCGTCTGCTTCGGGTCCTGGTTGTGCACTCCGGCGAGGCCGAGCTGCTCCGCTGCCTGCACGTACGCCTCGGTGTCATCGACGAAGATGCACTCTTCGGCGGGCAGGCCCAGAAGCTTGAGCGTGGCCTCGAAGAGCTGGGAGTCAGGCTTGCGCATCATGTGGTGCTCGCTGATTACGACGACGTCGTACAGCTTCTCCAGCTCGTAGCCGTCGTACAGGTCCCACGGCGCCAAGCCCACCGAGTTGGACAGGATGCCGACCTTGATCCCGGCCCGGCGTGCTGCGGCGGCTGCGTCGATCAGCAACGGCTCGGGACGGAGGTCACCGAAGATCCTCCCCATCAGTCCGTCTGCTGGCACGTTCAGCATCCTGCCGGCGAACTCGTTCCACTCGCTCTGGGACACCACTCCGCGCTCCAGATCACTGGTGATCCGGACGCCCTCCGGGTCCTTGTACAGGGCGGTGAGGCAGGCACCCTGGGGAAGCCCTTCACGCTGCTCGAACGCCAACACAGCGGGCAGCAGGGGGGTGGTGAGAACGCCTCCGAAATCAAGAATGAGGCCGGTACGGCGGTTGGACATGCGGGGAACTCCGATGCTGAGATTTCGGACGCCTATCCAGACCGGACAGCGTCGCGGACCCGGCGTACATGGCGGACGCAGAAACTGCGCATCGCAGGCCAGGAAGTGCACTTACAGGGCGGGGCAAAACCTCTTTGTCCGCCTAGCCCACGGTACCAGTCGCGACCACACGCCCGAGGGTGCCGAATCTCACGCAAGCCGCACAAGATCGCATCTCTAAGTGACAGGGCGTGTACGCCGAAAACACAGTTACGGTAATAGCCGTACGCCCCGCCCAAGAGCTACTGCCGAGAATCCGATTCCAACTTCTCGGAGTTATCAAGAACTTCTCGCGCTTCATCACCAGTGATCTGCTTATAAACCGTGCCGACTCGCACGTACCACGCAGCTTCACTTTCGGTGTCGACGAACGGCTTATCTCTCATGAGAGTGGCCGAGGACGGTCTAACGGATTCGGCGTTAGCGGCGAGGAGGCCAGCCCTTATCCAGTACGCCTCCGCAGCGGGCTCGGGATCGGACTGTAGGGATGCCATGTCTTCCGCAGCAAACATCAAGTCGCACGGAACGTAGTAGCGCAGCTTCTCGCAGGCGTCGGAGATATCTTGCGTCCATCGGTCCAAGCGGACGTCGATGGGGACGCGGAATTGCAGTAGTTCCGTAATGCGCCGACCGGGCGGGTACAGGCTTGTTCCGGGAAACGACTCGACCAGATCGAACCAGAGCGGATAGATCAGGTTCAAGGTTCGGAATGTCTTCAAACGTGCAGCAGCCGCGCGGGTTGTCGGAATGCTTGCCCCTACGGCGACGATAACGAAAAGAAGGTTCATCCAGATCGCAGTGGCATCGACAAGGAACCGCACCGTCGATTGGCTAAGAGGAAATACTACGGCGCTCCACAGGATGGTAATCCTGGCTATCGTATGGATGAGCCCCATCCACATCGCGAAACCCATCAAACCGAGCCCGATGCGCATGCTCGTGCTCTCAGCTCGGCGTGCCGCCCTCGTCCACTGATAGCCGCATACGGCGGTGGTAACTAGCGGAAAGAAATAGAACACGGTCATGTAGACCGCGACGCCCCATTGCCCAGCATGGTCAATGAGAAAATCCTCGCTCGGCCGGTCTCGTTGGACAACGGTGAAGAACAGGATCGCGAGCAGAACCACGCCTACGGCTCCGGCTTTGTACGACGCTCGGGCGATCCACCGTGAGAACTCTACGTGCCTGGGCACGACCGCCTCAGCGGTCTTGCCGTAGCTGGTGGCGACGTAGGTCAGGGCTGCCATGATCGCCGCCGTGCTGGCAAAGTGCCGGAGCAGGGCGCTGAGATCGACTATAGGAATGCGGTCGACTGCGTCCATTGCCGCTGGGGTGTAGAGACACAGAGCCACTGCAAATCCGGCGTAGCCTCCCCAGAGCGCCCTGCGGTGCGCATCGCCATACCTGACGGCCGGGAAACGCCAGATGGATATCAGCGTCATGACTGCCGCAGTGAAGTATTTGAAAAAGTCGAACACGGGATCAGTCGATCTATACGTGCCGCACCTGCCGCTCACGGGCCCTGCAGAGTGCAGACTGATTACTAGGGGCTCATTGCGAGAATTGAGGGCGGGTGGAGCTACCGCCGACGCCGCGGTGGGGCGACCGGATGCGACAACGAGTACTCCAACAGGCTGATTACATCGTCTCCGGTAGCAGACTGGCGACGCGCCAGCCGCTTGATCAATGACGCTGAAAGCTCAGCCTGCTTCTCCTCGTGGCTGTCGAAATCGACGCGCGCTTGAATCAGTGCCGACGGGTAGCGCCGAAGCACTTCCTGCCGGATGCGCTCCGGGACGTAACGCTCGATTTCGACAGCCGTCAGAGAGGTGCCGTGATCCATCCATTCATGCGCGATTTCATGGAGGATGATGTGTTCCGTTTGATTCCTGCTTGACCGGCGGCGGTAGAGAATTATGGTCACTTCGGGAGTTTTCACCCGCAGGCCGCACGCTGTCCCCAGGCCCCCGTCGGGATCTTCCAGCGGAACCAACTGAATTTGACGCCCCAATACTTCTTCCATATTTCCCACCAGCGTCTCGACGCTGAAGGGGGTCGGTATAGGGAGATCAGCGAGCTTCCTCTCGCATTCCCTCACGAGGGCACGACGTGAAGGGTCCCTACGCCAACGCATAGCCGCTCCATTCATGCTCACTGCAAGCCCCATACCTGAACGCGCGTACGCGAGGCGCTGGCAGGCTGGAGCCTGTGTTCGATGCGCACGGCTTTCGACCGGCACGCGCTGTCCGCGCCTAAGCGTACAAGGGAGATTAAGCGATCATGAGAGAGGGATGTGTTGCAAAGGTCACCCGAGTGCGGCAGATCACTACAACTACCCAAGACCGAAAGGCCAGTACACCTTGACTTCAGTTCGAGGACTGCCGCTAACCCGTCACTGCATTTGCGTAGTTGATGGTCAGGAAATTGAACGAGTCGCCCAACAAGCACGGTTGAGCTCGGGCGGATGCCTCAGTTGCGCCGGTAGAGAAGGCCCTCGGCTCGCGCCAGATCCTCGGGGGTGTCTACTGCCACCCCGTCGTCCAGGACGGGGACCATCCGCACGGCGTGACCGTGTTCGACGAAGCGCAGCATCTCTACTCCTTCGGCACGCTCCAGGGGCCCCTGCTGGAGCTGACGGAAGCGCTGGAGAGCCTCGCCTGTGAAGCCGTAGAGGCCCAGTTGGCGCAGGTACTTCGGCCGGTCGCCCTTGGGGTACGGGATGGGCTGGCGCGAGAACATGAGGGCCTCGCTGCGGGCTGCGACGACGACCTTGACGACGTTGTGGTCTAGGACGGCGCCGACATCGACCAGCTCGGTGTAGGCGTTCACTGCGAAGGTGTCCGGCGGCGAGTACTCCAGGGCCTCGGAGACGTCGTTGATGGCGGTCGGCGATATGAACGGCTCGTCGCCCTGGAGGTTGATGTATCCGTCGGCCGGCAGGCGTTCGGCGACCTCCGCGACGCGGTCGGTGCCGGTGAGGTGCTCCCCGGTGCGGATGCAGTCGATGCCGAGTTCGCGGCACGCCGCTTCGATGCGTTCGTCGTCCGTGGCGACGATGGCCCCGTCGAGGCGCTTGGCTTCCAGGCAGCGCTGGTGGACGTGCCAGAGCAGCGGCTTGTCGCCGAGGAGTGCCAGTGGTTTGCCGGGGAAGCGGGAGGCACCCCAGCGGCACGGTATGACGGCGATGTGTCGGCGCCGTTGGGCGTCGGTCTGTCGGGCTGTGGTGGCGGCCACGGCATCCTCCTGATGGTCGGGTTCGGGGGCTTCAGGTGAGCTGGGCGAGCTTGGCGCGGACGGTGGGTGAGGAGGTGGTCGCGAACGGCCGCCACTGGTAGCCGTCGACCTCCTCCTCCTGCAGCGTTACCGTGTGATCGGCCCGGAGGTGGAAGGCCCAGCGGAAGTCCACGTGGTGGTGGGCCGGCTCGTTCTTCGACGGGTTCGCGTCGATCGCGTGCACGTCGATGTCGAGGGGGATGTCCTTGTGGCCAGCGAGGGGGACGACGGCGCTGGGCGGGATGCCGGCCTCCTCGTGTAGTTCACGCAGGGCTGCGTCGCGCAGGAGCTGGTCGGACGGTTCGTTGTGCCCGCCGGGCGCCAGCAGTTTCCCGGACGCCTTGTGCAGGATGTGGAGCACGTGCCGTTCACCGTTGATGAGGATGGCGCTGCAGGTCACGTGGGCGGGGAAAGTCTTGCGGCTGGTGGGGTCTTCCGCGCCAGCGAGCACGGCGAACAGCATCGTCAGGGAGGTGCGCTCGTCCGGGTGGCGGGCGAGGTACGCCTCCGTGACGGCGCGGATGTGGTCGGTGGAGGGTGGCAACGAGGTCACCTTTCGAAGTGGCGGAGCCAGGTTCTGGCGATGGTGTCGCGGTCGGCCGCCGGTATCTCGTGCAGTCCGGGCTGGAGTCGCGCGTGGCTGAGTGCGGCGGTGGCGGCGAGTATCTCGGCCTGGACGAGGTGGATGTAGGTGCCGACGGCGGCGCCGTGCACGAAGTTGACGGCACCGCCGTCGGCGAGGACGTAGAAGTAGTGGCCGGTGACCTCGTACCGGGTCAACTGGGGTCCGACGGGTTGGCGTTCGTAGAGGTCGTCGAGGCTGCCGAGTTCGAGCTCGTCCTCGGAGGAGGTCACCGATCCGAGGTACGCGCCGTTGCGCAGGGCGGCGAAATCCTCGTGCCGGAGGGCGAGATTGCCGGTGGCACACAGGACGAGTTCCGCGTCATGGACGGCCTCGGTGGTGGACGCGCTGGTGCGGAAGCCGAGGGCGTGCGCCTGTACCCGCTTGACCGGATCGTTGTCGTACACGGTGACGCGCAGGTCCTGGGCGCGCAGGGTCTGCGCAATGGAGCGGCCGATCTTGCCGAAGCCGATGACGCAGGCGCTGCGGCTCGTGAGGATGTCCCCGCGGGCGCGGACGAGGGCGTCGGTGGAGAAAACCATGGACCGGCCGACGAGGTGGTCCTCGCAGTCCTTGAGCGGGGAACGGGCCACAGATACAACCGGGCACGGGAGGGAGCCGAGAGCCGAGTACCGCTGGTGTCCGTTCTCGGTGTCCTCGACGACGCCGAGGATGCGGCCGGAGAACTTGTTCACGAGGGTGTCGAGGCTGGCCGCGAAGTACCCGCCGATGTCGACCAGCACGACGTCCCGGCCGCCGGCCGTGTCCTCCAGATAGTGCAGCGCCTGGGCCTCGTCGGTGAACCGCTCCCGGCTCAGGTCGTGGACCGGCAGGGTGCGGCGGACGGTGTCGAGGGTCGGCTGGTGGATCGACCGGGGCTTGGGGAGGACGGCGCCGATCGTGGACACCGCGGCCATGGCGCGCAAGAAAGCGGGGCGTTCCGAGAGCAGGTGGGTGATGACCAGCGTTGTGATCGCCTGACCGGCGGGAAACTGCGCAGTGATCCTCCTGAAGAAGGCGTCCAGCCGTGCTCGCTCGGGGGTTTCCATGGGCACTCCTCTCGGGTTCCGAGGCGTAGGGCTACGCGGCCCGGCTGAAGTCCGGTACCGGGGCGGCCAGAGCCTGCATGTGAGCGCGCAGCCCGCTGTGGAGGTCGACGCGCGGCTGCCAGCCGAGGACCTCTCCCGCGCGGCTGGGGTCGGCACGCGTGAGGAGGACGTCCCCGTTGCGCACGTGGTCCTGGTGGAGCTGGATCTCGCGGCCGGTGAGGCTGTTGGCGATGTTGATCACGTCCAGCAGCGATGCGTTCGATCCGCCGCCGACGTTGATGGCGCCGTGAGCGGTCGGGACGACGGCGGCAGCGATCGTGGCGGCGACCACGTCGTCGATGTAGGTGAAGTCGCGGCGCTGGTGGCCGTCTCCGTACAGACGCAGGGGCTGTCCGGTCAGGGCGGAGTACAGGGCGCGGTGGGTGAACATGTCGGCGCGCTGCCGGGGGCCGTAGACGGTGAAGTACCGCAGGGCGACGACGCTGGGGCCGATGGGGCGCTCGGCGTAGGCGAGGCAGAGCTGCTCCTCGGCCAGCTTGGTCACGGCGTATGGGGAGGCGGGCTTCGGGCGGTCGGTCTCTAGGCTCGCGTCGCCGTCGGTCGGACCGTAGACGCTGGAGGAGGAGGCGACGACCAGTCGAGGGACGCCGATCTGGGTGGAGGCTTCGAGGACACGGTGGGTGGCCAGCACGTTGGACGCGAGGTAGTCACCGAACTGCGGTCCCCAGGAGGGCCGTACACCGGGGATGCCGGCGAGGTGGAAGACCGCGTCGGCGTCGATCAGGAGCGGGTCGATCGCGCAGTGGAGGAGGTCGGCCGTGACGTGGTGGTATCCCTGGCGGCCTCGCAGCGCGGCGAGGTTGGCGGCGGCCGTCGGGTCGGTGGACGGGTCTCGGCGGTCCACGCCGATCACGGTGGTGCCGGCCTGGATGAGGGCGTGGGCAAGGTGGGAGCCGATGAATCCGGCGGAGCCGGTCACCACGGCCCGTCGGGGGGCAGCGTTGGTCGGGGGCTGCTCGTGCTGTGGCACGGGGATCTCCAGAGAGGTGTCGTCGATGGGGTAGGTCAGGTGAGCCGGGACAGGACGGTTCTGCCGTGCGCGCTGAGGGGGGCGTCGTTCTCCTGGTGGCCCTTGACCAGGGCTGTGGTCGCCTCGATGGCGCCGAAGGACTCCAGGAGGCGTCGTTCGGTGTCGTTCGGCGGGCGCCCGTAGCCGTCGAAGAAGGCGGTGCGGAGGTGCGGTGCGGCTTGCCAGCGTCGGAATTCGAGCCGGGCGAAGTCGCGGACCCGGGCGTCGCGTCGCATGTGCTCGAAGTCGTAGATGCCGAAGGTGTCGCCGAGCAGCCAGTTGCGCGGCTGGTAGTCGAGGTGGCAGATCGCGCTGTCCATGTGGCTGGCGCCCAGGATCACCGCGTGATGCTTCAGCAGGTTCTCCTCGGCCGCGTCAAGCAGGTCGGCGTGGACGGCCCGGTCGATCCACCGCTGGAACCGCTCGGCGAGCGAGGCGCCGACGGCACCACCCTGGGGCATGGCGGTGGCTCGGTGCAGCTTGCCCAGCACGTGCCCGGCCTCGTGGTGGGCCAGTTCCTCCCCGGGCGAGCCCGGAGCGACGGTGTCCGCGCGGTCGCCTGCGAGTGCGGTGAGAAGCAGGGTGCGGGTGGCATCATCTCGACCGACCAACTCCGGCGCATGGCCAGTCAGATGGCTGACCCATGCCCCGTAGGCGTGGAGTTCTCCGGCGTACCGGCCTCGCTCCGCGTGCTGCTTCGCGATGAACTGACGCCCGTCGTCGGCCACCAGGCGTACGACGCGGGGCGGGAGCGCGGGGTCCGCTGCGATGTCGACTGCGCCAAGGAGGTGGTGCGCCAGGTGTATCCGGGGGTCGCGCGAGGTCGCGATCACGGGGTCGGCTCCGGCGTGAGGAGACTGAGGTGCTCGGTGTCGTTGTGCCGGTCGAGCATCCAGCGGGTCTGGCCCAGGCGGTTGCGGTGGTGCTGCCAGCGGGTGATGGAGGCGTGATTGTGGGTGAATCCGGCCGGCGAGCCGATCGGGACGCCGAGCAGCAGGGTGTGCGCGGTGATCACCGTCTCCCCGTGGGCCGCGAAAACGACGCGCTTGCCATGGTTCTCCTCGATGAGCTGGCTCAGGTTCTTGCTGGCGCGCTTCAGGAATCCGTTCCAGGTGTCGGAGCCGTTGGCCCAGGGCGTGTCGGGGTGGGCGTGCGGCCCGCCGTCGGCGGCCGTCTTCATCGCGTCCCAGGGCTGGCCGTCCGCGTCGCCGTGGACCGGGCCGTCGAGTCGGTCGTCGTGGTGCACGGGGATTTGGAGTGTCTGGGCGATGACCTCGCCGGTCTGGACGAGGCGGATTCGCGGGCCGGTGTAGACCACGTCGAAGGGGTTCTTCAGATGCTCGGTGGCCAGGCGGCGTGCGGCCTGTTCGGCTTGGGCGTATCCGAGGTTGGTCAGGCCGGTGCAGGTACGCGGGCCCCCGACGAGACCGTCGGCGTTGCACTGAGCCTGGCCGTGCCGGACGAAGACGAGTTCGGTGGTGATCATGAGGCTCCTCGGTGGCTGAAACGGAGGGGCAGGCCGTAGCGGTAGCCGTTGCGGCCGACGTACGGGGCGGTGAGCACGGCGTGCAGGCGCAGGAAGTTGTCGAGCCGGCCTCGGTCCGTCCTGCCCAGCCGGGCGTCGTGGCGTCGGGCCGCCGCGTTGTACGCGAACAGGGCGGTGGTGACGGCTTGGTCCGTGAGCGGTCCGTAGGTCAGGTGAAGCGTCGCGATGAGCTTGGCGAGGTCGTAGCCCATCGGGGCGAGGGACAGGTCGTCGGTGTCGACTGCGACGATGTCCTGCGTGCTGGTGATGACGAAGTTCCGCGGATTGCTGTCCTTGTAGAAGGCGCAGGGTCCCTCGGTGGTCGCTTCCAGCAGGCCGAGCATCGCGTGCAGGGCTGTCTTGTTCGGCAGGTAGCCCTGCTCGTGGCGTCGCCGTAGGGCGAGCTTCCGTGGGCCGAGGTAGTCGTCGAAGACCGTGCCGTCCTGGAAGTGGTGCGGGGTGTCCAGCGACGCGGAGTGCAGGTCGCTGGCCCAGGCGGCACCGTGGGCATGGCCCAGCAGTTCCGCCACGCGCGGAAGGTCCTCGGGACGTACGGGGCGGCCCTCGATTCGTTCGAACGTCAGGAACCGCGGTCCGGCGGTGTGGAGGGCTGGCTGCCACAGCGGCTTGGCGTGCGCGGTGAGCCACCGGTAGTGGCGCACCGCCCCCGCCGCACGCTCTGGTTCCGCGTAGTACTTGGTGAACGGGGTGAGGCTCATGCCGGCGCCCCTCCTTCCTTCGGCTGGGCGACGACGAAGGTGATCCGGGACCGGGTGGTCAGGGGCTGGTCGGGAAGGAATTCGTGCTGGGTCGCCGCTAGGGCCCCGGGGTTGCCGTACAAGCCGGGCGCCAGGTTGTACTTGGGATTGGTGGCCAGGTACTGCGCCGTGTGGTCGTGGCCGTCGAAGGTGAAGACGTGCTCCTCGTCCACGACGGCGATCACGTCGAGCGAGGAGGCGGCCACGTCGGCGAGGTTGCCGCTGTGGGCTGAGGTGTAGAGGCTCTCGTGCTGGGCGGCACGCGGATCGAGGCCGGCGGAGACGACCAGATGGTCCATCTCCTGGTAGCTGTCGAGGCCCTTGGTAACGAGTACGACCAGACCCCCGGGGGCGAGGACCCTGGCGATCTGCGCGACGACGTCCTCGGGGTGCGGCGAGTGGTAGAGGCAGAACGCCGCGACGACAATGTCGCTCGACCCGTCGGGCAGGGGGAGGTCGTGGAAGTCGCCTTCGACGAAGTCCATCGTGCTGTCGGGCAGGCCCTTGGCGCGCTCGCGGGCCTGGGCGAGCAGGGAGGGGGCGGCGTCCAGGCCCGCGACGCGCTGGGGCCGGAGCCGCTCGGCGATGACGAGGCTGCTCGTGCCGCGACCGCAGCCGATGTCGAGCACCACGCCGAGCCGGTCGGGCCGGGCGTGGTGGGTCTGTACCAGGCTGACGATCGTCTCGGGCACCGGGTGTCCGGCGGTCTTGGCGCGCATCAGGGCGCTCGTGCGTGAAGCTTCCCCGTGATCTTGGACACTTGATGGTTATGCCGCGAGGGCGTGTCGGTGTCGCCGTCGGGTCTCGGCCGGGGTGAGGTAGCCGAA
The DNA here is from genome assembly GCF_042732375.1 of Streptomyces sp. NPDC059785. Taxonomy (NCBI): domain Bacteria; kingdom Bacillati; phylum Actinomycetota; class Actinomycetes; order Kitasatosporales; family Streptomycetaceae; genus Streptomyces; species Streptomyces sp. NPDC059785. Next base: position 10 of record NZ_JBHWHV010000025.1, on the reverse strand, counting down.
GGCCTTGTGT
>NZ_JBHWHV010000024.1:0-129313 GCF_042732375.1 Streptomyces sp. NPDC059785 | reverse complement strand
CCTCTGGGCGGCCGGGGCCTTCACGCATAGGTTGAACCGGAACACCGGCAGCCGACCGGCGTACGAGGGGGACCCATGGGAGTGCCGGACGACTTGGCGGCCGAGGCCGCACGCATCGACGCGCTGCTGAGGCACTTGGCGGAGCGGCCGGTGGACCTGAGCGACCCCGACTGGCCGGCCCGTCTCCTGGAAGGCCCCGAGCCGCTGGACGAGGCGAACGTCCGCGAGGAGGCGGAAACGGCCCTTGAGCGGCTGCTCGACCACTATGGACAGGGCGACGAGCGCACCCGCGGCGAGGTGCGCGCGCTCCTGGCCAGCCGTCCCTCCTTCCGTGCGGCCACGGCGCTGCCCGAGGCCCGTACGCCCGATGACTTCCGCCGCCACCTCCTGCACCTGTCCGCCAGGGACCACGGAGCGGACACCCGCGACGAGATGATGACGTTGCAGGCGCTCAGCGACCAGGCGCGTGCCGCACGGATCGACCTCCGGCCGCTCCTGCTGGAGGTCGCCGCGCTCTCCAGCGACCAGGACAAGTACGGAATGGGCTCCATGCGCACGATCCTGCGCAGAGCGGCCGGACAGGACCCCGCGAACCTCCCGTGACTCAGAAAGGGCCCCTGTACCTCCCAAGGAGGCGCAGGGGCCCTTCACACGGCGCGCGCCCGCGTCCTACCGCAGCCGCGCCATCAGCGCGTGCTCCACGAGCGTGATGAGCGCGGACTTGGCGTCGGCGCGGTGGCGCGCGTCGGTGGTGATGATCGGGGTGTCGGGTCCGATCTGGAGCGCCTCGCGGACCTCGTCCGGGTTGTACGGCTGGTGCCCGTCGAAGCCGTTCAGGGCGATGACGAAGGGCAGCCCGCTGTTCTCGAAGTAGTCCACAGCCGGGAAGCAGTCGGCGAGCCTCCGGGTGTCGACCAGCACGATGGCGCCGATGGCGCCGCGGACGAGGTCGTCCCACATGAACCAGAAGCGGTCCTGTCCGGGCGTGCCGAACAGGTACAGGATCAGGTCCTGGTCCAGGGTGATGCGGCCGAAGTCCATGGCGACGGTCGTCGTCGTCTTGTCTCCGGTGTGGGTGAGGTCGTCGATGCCCGCGGAAGCGGACGTCATGACGGCCTCGGTGCGCAGCGGGTTGATCTCCGAGACGGCGCCGACGAACGTGGTCTTGCCCACGCCGAAGCCGCCCGCCACCACGATTTTCGCGGACGTGGTGGAGCGGGAAGGCCCTCCGCTAGAGCTTGCGAAGTCCACTGAGCACCCTTTCGAGCAAAGTCACGTCTGGCTGGCCGCCGGCGTTCTCGTCGCCGCCCGGCTGATGGATGGCGACCAGGCCCGCCTCCGCCAAGTCGGCGACGAGAATCCTGGCCACGCCGAGAGGGATGGTCAGCAGGGCCGAGATCTCGGCCACCGACTTGATCTCCCGGCAGAGATTGCAGATCCGCTGATGCTCGGGCAGTTGCCCCTGCATCTGGTGCGGCTGAGCGGTGGTGTGCACCAGCGCCTCGATGGCGAGCTGGTAGCGGGGCCTGGTGCGGCCGCCCGTCATGGCGTACGGGCGCACCAAGGGGTTGTTCGACGCCCCCGCGGGCGCCGGTTCGGGGGTGCGTCGCTGTGGCTGCACGGGCTGGATGCGCGGAGCCGGCGGCTGGTCGTACGGCGAGGGCCCTGGACCCTGCGGGGTGTACGGCTGACGCTGGTGGCTGGGCGTGGAGGGAAAGTTGTACCGGTTCGGGTTCTGCGAACCGTCGGTCTGGCCGTGCCCGTGTCCGGGGCCGTAGGACCAGTTGCCGGACGACGAACCGCCTGGGGGTGTTGCCACTTTCTCCTCCTCCGTCTGTACCGGGCACCCATCCCTGTGGAGCCGCGTCCCGAAACTTTAAAGCCCCGGGACGCGAAAACGCACCGTGTGTCGACTAGTTGAGAAGGCTTCCCTGGAGCTCCGCACGTAGATCCGGGGTGAGGACCGTACCGGCACGGTCCACGAGAAGGGCCATCTCGTACCCGATGAGACCGATGTCCGCTTCGGGATGTGCGAGGACCGCGAGCGAGGAACCATCGGAAACGGACATGATGAAGAGGAATCCCCGCTCCATCTCCACAACCGTCTGGTTCACGCTCCCGCCCTCGAAGATGCGGGAGGCCCCCGCGGTCAACGAGGTCAGTCCGGACGCGACGGCCGCGAGCTGATCGGCGCGGTCGCGCGGGAAGCCTTCGGACATCGCCAGAAGGAGTCCGTCGGCGGAGACCACCACCGTGTGGGACACCCCGGGGGTGTTGTCCACGAAGTTGGTGATCAACCAGTTCAGGTTCTGTGCCGCCTGGCTCATCGGGCTCACACTAACGCTCCTGGTTGTAGGTGCTGTCAGAACCACCGTGCTGATTTCTGGTGGCCTGGCCGTTCGTGTCACTGCTTGCATTGCGTCCCCGTTCCACGCCCCGGCGCAGGTTGCTGAGCCTGCCCCGGACGTCTTCGGGAGCGCGGGAGACCTGTGGGCCGCCCTGTGGGGTCGGTTCGGCGGTGCCCTCGACCAGGTTGGCCTTGGGTACCCGCCGCGGCAGACCGGAGGAGGTCACTCCGCCCGCCTTGGGCTTGCGCAGCTGCGAGGCCTGCTGCCAGCGCTCGTCGTTCGCCGAGCGCCAGTCACCGTCGCCCTGCGCGGCCGGGGACGGATCCTGGCTCGCGTGCTGCCGGCCGGCGTTGCCGCTCGCGGCGGATCCGCGGCGGGGCAGTCCGGCGTCGGTCAGCTCGTGGGCGGCGGAGGGGGCCGGTCCCGGACGGTCGAAGCCTACGCGGTCCTGCTCGCCCGCGTCACCGGCCTGCGAGGATTCCGCTTCCGGAGCGTACTCGGAGCTGTAACCGTTCTGATAGGCGTCCTGCTGCGGCCAGTCGTCCTGGTAGCTCTGCTCGCCGAAGGCCGCGAAGTTCCCCGAACCGGCGCCGGGCGCCGCCGCGGGCTCCTCCTGACCCTGTTCCGGATAGCCGCCGTTCGGGAAACCGCCCTGCTGCGCGAAGTACGTCTCGTCGTACGCGGGCTGCTGGGGCGCCTCGTACGGCGTCTGCTGGTCGAAGCCGGCCTGCTGCTCGCCGAAGGGCTGCTGCCCGTTGCCGTACGCGGCCTGGTCGCCGAAGCCCTGCTGCCCGTTGTCGTAGCCGGGCTGCTGGGCGGTGAAATCGTCCTGGAACTGCGGAGGTTCGATCGCCTCGGGGTCCTGCGCCTGGGCGCCCAGGGCCGCCCGGCGCTCCTCGCGCATCAGGGAGCGGCCCACGGGGTCCAGGTCGCGGATGTCGTCCGGGACCTCGGAGTAACGGCTGTCGTCGAAGCCGAGCTCGGCCGCCGTGCGCATCGGCTCGCCCTGGAACGGCTCGCCCGGGAAGGGCTGCGGCTGCTCGGGCATGATCTGCGAGACGGTGAACTCGTCGCGCTGCACCTGCTGTTCGCCACCGCCGCCGTGGGTGATGGCGTCGGGCAGCATGACGAGCGAGGTCGTGCCGGCCTGCTCGCCGGAGGGACGGAGCTGGACGCGGATGCCGTGCCGGTCGGACAGCCGGCCGACTACGAACAGGCCCATGCGCTGCGAAATCGCGGCGTCCACGGTCGGCGGGTTGGCGAGCTTGTGGTTGATGTCCGCGAAGTCCTCGGCGGTCAGGCCGATGCCCTTGTCGTGGATCTCGACCATGATGCGGCCGTCGGGCAGCCGGGTCGCGGTGACGCGGACCTTGGTCTGCGGGGAGGAGAACGTGGTGGCGTTCTCCAGCAGCTCGGCCAGCAGGTGCACGAGGTCGGTCACGGCGCGGCCGTGGATCTCGGCCTCGGGAACGCCGGAGAGCTCGATGCGCTCGTACTGCTCCACCTCGGAGGAGGCGGCGCGGAGCACGTCGACCAGCGGGACCGGCTGGTCCCAGCGGCGGCCCGGCTCCTCGCCTGCGAGGACGAGGAGGTTCTCGCCGTTGCGGCGCATACGGGTCGCGAGGTGGTCCAGGCGGAAGAGGTTCTCGAGCTGGTCCGGGTCGGCCTCGTTGTTCTCCAGGTCGGTGATCAGGGTCAGCTGGCCCTCGATCAGCGACTGGTTGCGGCGCGAGAGGTTGGTGAAGATCGCGTTGATGTTGCCCCGCAGCAGGGCCTGCTCGGCGGCGAGCCGGACGGCCTCGCGGTGGACCTGGTCGAAGGCGCGGGCGACCTCGCCGATCTCGTCCGTGGTGGTGATCGGGATGGGCTGCACGCGGGTGTCGACGCGGCCCGGGTCGGTGCGCGAGAGCTGGTCGACGAGCATCGGCAGCCGCTGCTCGGCGACGCCGAAGGCCGCGCTGCGCAGCTGGCGCATCGAGCGGCTCATCTGGCGGGCCACCATGCCGGCCAGGATGAACGCGGCGAGCAGGGCGACGACGACGGCGGCACCGGTGATGAAGGTGTCCTGCCTGGCGTCCTCGGAGATGCCGGCGGCCTCGGTCACCGCGTTGTCCGCGAGGTCGGACTCGATCTTGCGGTAGGCGTCGTACTTGGCGGTGTTGACCGCCCACCAGTTCTGCGGGGTGACGCCGTCCTCGGCGAGCTCGGCGCGGGCGGCGGGCTGCGTGGACTGGAGCCCGGCCAGCTCGCTGATCATGTCGGTGGTGTCGGACGGCGGCGGTACGTAGGTCTCGCCCTTGGACGCGGCGGCCGCCGCGGCCTCCTGGGCCTGGGTCTTGCCGTCGGCCTTCAGCTTCTTCTTGGCCGCCTCGAGGTTGGCCACGTCGGCCTCGGTGCCGCCGCCGATGTACTCCTCCAGGGCGATGCCCTCGAGGTAGGCGTACGAGGAGAGGGCGACGCGCTGGCTGGCCAGGCTGCCGTCGCCGGGGCCGGGCTTGACCAGCATGTGCATGCCGATGGACCGCTCCAGGGACAGGGCGCCCTTGGAGAGCGAGATCGCGTAGACCGTACGGCCGTAGCTGGTGATGTTGCCGGTGCCCAGGCCGAGTTCGTTGGCGAACTCCATCAGCGGGTGCTGGATCTGCGTATAGCCCTCTTCGGTCTGCACGCCCGAGAGCTTGGAGGTGTAGGCGGCCTTGCGGAGGCTCTCCAGGCCGGGCTCGGCCTTGCGGAAGATCTCCAGGCGGCGCTTGAGGCCGGCCTTCTGCGGCATGTTCCGCACCGCGGCGTCGAAGGCGTCGGCCGCCTCGTCGGTGGCGGCGCGAACCTTGACCACCGTGGCGTCCTTCTCGCCCTTGCCGCTCAGCAGCGGCTCGGCGGTGGCGTCACGCTCGACGTAGAGCTGGTCGCCGTAGGCGAGGGCGGCCTGCACCAGACGGGCGGTCTTCTCCGCGTCCTCGGCCTCCTGCCAGGTGTCGACGGAGTTCTTCACCTGGAAGCCGCCCATGACCAGGCCGACCACCACGGGTATGAGCAGGATCGCGTTCAGCCGGGTCGGCACGCGCCAGTTGCGCGGGGAGAGGCGTCCGCCGCTGGGGGCGGGCGCTGCCGTGGGCTCGGGGTCGGACACTTGCGCTGCGGGCGCCGCTCCGCGCGGCGGCGGGGTGAAGTTGCCCCGCGCCGACGGCTCGGGACCGTTCTTGCTTCGCCTCACTCGACCAACAACCTCTCGGCGTCGGCACCTACGTTGTGCCGCGGTGTCTCCAGCGCCCTTGTCTACCGGGCAGTTCAGGCATTCCAGCACGTCAGGCAGTGCTGTTCCAAACACTCGGAACCGAAGATTCCGAGTGATGTATGCCCCAGATAAAACGGTCATAAAGAGCGAGCCCCGGCAAAAGACGGGGCCATCGTGAGCACAGCGACACCGAACGACCGCGACGCGTGTCGGGGACACCGGATATCTCTGTCGAAACGTTATGAACACTGTGGCCGACCGTGTCAAATGACACAGTCGGCTCCAGTGCATCTACGACAACTGCCGTACGGCATTGCCGACTTGTGTGCTGTCCGCGCTCCCTCGGTACCGGCCTACCGCAGTCGTGCCATCAGCGCGTGCTCCACGAGCGTGATGAGCGCGGACTTGGCGTCGGCGCGGTGCCGCGCGTCGGTGGTGATGATCGGCGCGTCGGGTCCGATCTGGAGCGCCTCGCGGACCTCGTCCGGCGTGTACGGCTGGTGCCCGTCGAAGCCGTTCAGGGCGATGACGAACGGCAGCCCCGAGTTCTCGAAGTAGTCCACAGCCGGGAAGCAGTCGGCGAGCCGCCGGGTGTCCACCAGGACCACGGCACCGATCGCGCCGCGGACCAGGTCGTCCCACATGAACCAGAAGCGGTCCTGGCCGGGCGTGCCGAACAGGTACAGGATCAGGTCCTGGTCCAGGGTGATGCGCCCGAAGTCCATGGCCACCGTGGTGGTGGTCTTGTCCCCGGTGTGGGTCAGGTCGTCGATGCCCGCCGAGGCGGACGTCATGACGGCCTCCGTGCGCAGCGGGTTGATCTCCGAGACGGCGCCCACGAACGTGGTCTTGCCGACGCCGAAGCCACCCGCCACCACGATCTTCGCGGAGGTGGTCGCCCGGCCCCCGTCAGAGCTTGCGAAGTCCACTGAGCACCCTTTCGAGCAAAGTCACGTCCGGCGCACCGCCGTTGTTCTCGTCGCCGCCCGGCTGGTGAATGGCGACGAGTCCGGCCTCAGCGAGGTCCGCGACAAGAATCCTGGCCACACCCAGGGGCATGGACAGCAGGGCCGAGACCTCGGCCACCGACTTCACCTCACGGCAGAGGTGGCATATCCGCTGGTGCTCGGGGAGCAGTCCCATCAGCTGTGCCGGGTCGGCCGTGGTGCTGATCAGTGCTTCGATCGCGAGCTGGTAGCGCGGCCTGGTCCGGCCACCGGTCATCGCGTACGGACGTACCAGCGGCTGGTCGCCCTCGTCCCCGTACGGCTCAGCGTACGGATCATGAGAGGCGGTGGGCGGGGTCATGAATCCTCCGGGCGGGACAGCAGGTCGGGCAGTCGAGCCGTCTGACAGTGGCCAGTGGGGGGATTGTGGCGGCCGGACGGTGATTGTGTGAGTTCGCTGGCACCAGGGGGCGTCAGTGGAGCAGACTTCCCTGTAGTTCGGCGCGCAGGTCCGGCGTGAGCACTGCGCCCGCGCGGTCGACCAGCAGCGCCATCTCGTAGCCGACCAGGCCGATGTCGCACTCCGGGTGGGAGAGGACCGCCAGCGACGATCCGTCCGAGATGGACATCAGGAAGAGAAAGCCGCGCTCCATCTCGACGACCGTCTGTGCCACCGTGCCGCCCTCGAAGATCCGGGAGGCCCCGGCCGTCAGCGAGGTGAGCCCGGACGCGACCGCCGCGAGCTGGTCGGCGCGGTCGCGCGGGAAGCCTTCGGACATCGCCAGAAGGAGTCCGTCGGCGGACACGACGACGGTGTGGGACACCCCGGGGGTGTTGTCCACGAAGTTGGTGATCAACCAGTTGAGGTTCTGTGCCGCCTGGCTCATCGGGCTCAACTAACGCTCCTGCTGGTGAGTGGGGCTGGGGAAGCTGCCGGTCTGGCCGGTACCGGCCTGGCGACCCTGCTGAATGCCCCGACGGAGATTGGTCAGCCGGCCACGTACGTCATCGGGCGCACGCGAGACCTGCGGACCGGGCTGGTGCTGTTGCTGCTGTGCCGTGCCCGCGACGAGGTTCGCTCGCGGGACCCGGCGCGGCAGCCCTGAGGTGGTGACGCCGCCGGCCGAGGGCTGACGGACGCGCTCGGCCTGCCGGACGAGATCGTCGTTCGGCGAGCTGCGCCAGTTCGAGGACGCCGGTGTGGCGGCCTGGTGTGCGGGAGCAACCGGGGACTGCGGCTGCTGGGGGTAGGACTGCGGGTCGTTCGGCCGGCCGCCGCCTGTGTGACCGGCCTGCCCCTGACCCTGGTGCGCCTGATGGGCCTGGCTCGCCTGCTGCTGACCGTGGAACCAGTTGGTCTCCAGCGTGTCGTACAGCGGGGTGCGGCCGTCGCCCGGACCGGTGGCCGGCGGCAGGGCCTCGGGCTCCTGAGCCCGCATCGGCCGCTGCGGCGCCGGCGGGCGCTGCGCGCCGAAGTCGGCGGGGCCGCCACCGTTCAGCGGCCTGCGCTCGAACTGGCCGGTGGCCGAGGGGTCCTGGTTGCCGTGGCCGGGGGCCGCGAACTGACCGGTGGACGACGGGTCCTGGCCGGCCCCGTAGCCGGGCGCCGCGAACTGGCCCGGCTGCTGCTGCGGGGTGTTCGGGGTGCCGAAGACGTCCGAGCGGACGAACTGCCCGTTGTTCTGCTGCGTACCCGCGGGACCCGGCCGCTGGGCGCCGAAGTCGGGCCGCGGCGCGTCGAAGTCGGGACGCTGGAACTCGGACGTCGAGCCCGGACCCTGGCGATCGTCGAACGCCGGGAACTCCGACGTGGCGGCCGGACCCTGGCGGTCGTCGGGACGCTGGAAGCCCTGGCCCGCACCGGCGCCCTGGCGGTCGTCGAACCGCGGGAACTCCGAGGTCGAGGCCGGGCCCTGGCGGTCGTCGAAGGCCGGGAACTCGGACGTGGAGCCGGGTCCCTGGCGGTCGTCGGGGCGCTGGAAGGCCGACGCCTGGCCGGCGTTCTGGCGCTCGTCGAACCGCGGGAACTCCGAGGTCGAGGCCGGGTTCTGGCGGTCGTCGATGCGCGGGAGCTGCGAGGTCGAGGACAGCGCGTCCGGCTCCTCGTGACCGCGCGGGGCGTCCAGCGAGGCACGCCCCACCGGCGGCTGGGCGTTCTCGTCGCTCCAGCTCGGCGTCCGCTGTCCGGCGGGGCCGCCGGGCAGCTCGGCCCGCGGACCGCCGCGACCGGGCAGCTGCGGCCTGCGGCGGCGCGACTCCTTGGGCTTCTGCCCCTGCGGCGGTACGGCGGCGGGGCCCGCCTGCTGCGTACCGGAACCGCCGTCGCCGAAGCCGCCCTGCAAGCCGGGCCCGCCGTTGCCGAAGCCGCCCCGGCGCGAGCCGGAACCGCTGTCGCCGAAGTTCTGGGGTGCGCCGGTGCCCGCGGCCTGGAGGCCCTGCGGGGCACCGGGCGCGCTCTGCCCGAAGGCGCCCGGAGCACCCGCGCCCGCGCCCGCCGGAGCCGGCCGGTTCTGCGGGGCGTTGCCCTGGCCCTGGGACGGGGCGCCCGGACCCTGCGGTCCGCGCGCGGCACCGGGGCCGCCGGGACGGCCGCCGCCCTGGCCGCTGCCGGGCAGCGCGGCCCGCGGGCCCTGGCCCGCGCCCACCTGCCCGCGCTGCGGCGGGGCACCGAGACGGTTGCCGCCGGTCGCGGGGCCGCCCTGGCCGAGCGCCTGACCGTTGCCCTGTCCGTTGCCATTGCCGCGGCGGGCCGCCGCGGCACCGGCCGCGGCCTGCGCGGCGGCCGGACCACCGGCGCCGGGGCCGCCCTGGCCGGGCAGCTTCTTGCCGCCCTGGGCGACGTCGACGGGGAGCATGACCAGCGCCGTCGTACCGCCGGAGTCGGACGGGCGGAGCTGGATGCGGATGCCGTGGCGCTGCGAGAGGCGGCCGACCACGAACAGACCCATGCGGCGGGAGACCGACACGTCCACGGTGGGCGGCGCGGCGAGCCGCTCGTTGATCGCGGCGAGGTCCTCGGGGGAGAGGCCGATACCGGTGTCGTGGATCTCGATCAGGACGCGGCCGTCGGGCAGCGCGTGACCGGTGACCTTGACCTTGGTCTGCGGGGAGGAGAACGAGGTGGCGTTCTCGAGCAGCTCGGCGAGCAGGTGCACGAGGTCGTTGACGACCCGGCCGGCGACCTCGGTCGTGGGGACCGAGGAGAGCTCGATCCGCTCGTACTGCTCCACCTCGGAGGCCGCGGCGCGGAGCACGTCGACCAGCGGGACCGGACGGGTCCAGCGGCGGCCGGGCTCCTCACCGGCGAGGACGAGGAGGTTCTCGCCGTTCCGGCGCATACGGGTCGCGAGGTGGTCGAGCTTGAACAGCGAGGAGAGCTGGTCGGGGTCGGCCTCGCGGGACTCCAGCTCGGAGATGAGCGAGAGCTGGCGCTGGATGAGGCCCTGGGAACGGCGCGAGAGGTTGGTGAACATCGCGTTGACGTTGCCCCGCAGCAGGGCCTGCTCGGCGGCGAGGCGGACCGCCTCGCGGTGCACGTCGTCGAAGGCCGCGGCCACCTGGCCGATCTCGTCCCGGGAGTGCACACCGACCGACTCGACAGAGGTGTCGACGTCCTGCGGGTCGGACTCGGAGAGCTGCTTGACCAGCTCGGGCAGCCGGTCCTGGGCGACCTTGGTGGCGGTGTCCTGGAGCCGGCGCAGCGAGCGGATCATGGACCGCGCCACGACGAACGCGCCGACCAGCGAGACGCCGAGGACGAGCAGGATCAGCGCACCGGAGATGATCGCTTCGCGCTCGGACTCGCTGCGCAGCTCGCGGGCCTTCTGCTCCATCTCGTTGAGCAGGGTGAGCTCGATCTTCGACATCTGGTCGATCTTGGCCGAGTCGTCGTCGACCCAGTCCCTGTACGACTGCTTGTCCTGCGAGCGCATGCCGCCCGCGCTGTTGAGCACGCGGCTGGCGTACTTGTCGGCGGCCTCGATCGTCGGGTTGTTGTCGTCGATCGGCTTCGTGAGGTCTTCCGCGCCGTCGCCGTAGATCGTGTCGAAGCCCTCGAGCTCGGACTTCTCGCTCTCCAGCGCCGAGAGCGCGTACTGCCGGTCGTTCTCGGACAGCGAGCCGAAGGTGGTGTCACCGGCCGGCAGCGCCGCGGCGATCACGGCGCGCTGGATGGACGCGTACTCCTTGGCCGAGGAGAAGGAGGACAGGGCGCGGGTGCGCTGGATCATGTCCGGGTTGCTGGTCGCCTCGGCCATGTCCTGCGACAGGTCGAGCAGCTGGGAGATGAGCCGGTGGTACGCCTCGACGGTCTGCGTGGAGTTCTTGTCGTCGCTGAAGGCGTTGTTGCGGATCGTGCTGAGGTTGGCCAGCTCGCTCGCGATGCCGACGATGCTCTCGCGGACACCGGTGAGCTGCCCGTCCCGGCTGGCGTCCTCGATGTCCTGGGTGCCCTCGAGGAAGGCCTTGCGCGCGAGGTCCGTCTTGTCCTGCACGCCCTTGACCGTGAAGTCGGTCGCCTTGGCGCCGTGCGCCAGCGGTCCTGCCGACTGGTCGCGCTCCTCCTGGAGCGCGGCGGCGAGCTCGGTCGCCTGCTTGGTCATCTCGGTCAGCAGCTTCATGTTGTCGAGCTGCTGGATGCTGTCCATCGACTCGTTGATGCGCAGCGCGCCCAGCGAGGTCGCCGCCACCACGGGGAGCGCGAGCAGCGAGACCAGGCGGGTGGAGATGCGCCAGTTGCGCAGCGCCACGCGCGAGCCGGGTCCGCCGGCGCCCTTGGACTTCGCGTCCGGACCGGTGGGGGCCGCGGGGCCGGGGCGCGCGGAGCGCTCTGAGCCGGCCTCTGCCGATCCCTGGTTCTGGGCGTGCTGGGGCGAGGAGCTGACGGCCATGGGGCCAGTCCCGCCGTGCGGCTCCGGCTCCGCCGAAGCGCTGCCATCCCTCTTGAAACGTCCCTGCACTAGCGTCGCAACCTCTGGACCAGGCGCCCCTCCGTAGGACGGCGGGGCGGTGTCGGCGTCGTTCAGGGGCGCGAGGCGCGCCCCCAGGTGGTCGTGAGTGACCGGCGCTGGCTCCCCCTTCCCGCCGCCCACTCGGCGCTGCGTTGCGCCCTTGCGCGCCGGCTTCGATCCAGCGGCGGTCCGTGGAATTCCAGCACAGTGCCGGATCTCCAACAAGGCCCGTGGGCCGGGCTGTGACCACCGTGACACCTCGTGAGGGAAGCGTCACGAGACGTAGAAAGAGTTCTCGTACAAACGGGGCGTACCTGCGTGAATCGCGGAGGCCGGACCGGTGTCCCAGTCGCCATGATCAGGAGCGGAATGCGCGCTTCGGAGGGGCAATGTCCGTTTCGGCGGCGCCGGATACGGGTCCGAATTGCCCGCTTCGCCCGGCGCGTCGTGAGGAAACTCACACGACAATCATGGCGCCTTCACGCCATCGCCAGGGAATTGAATGTTTAGCCTGACGCTTTACAGGGATGGCGAATCCGACAACCTGCGCTTCCGGGACGGCCCTTGGGGCCGCCGGGCGCCCGCACCGACAAGGTCGAGAACAACAGTGAAGACCACGATGATGTTCCGCAACATAGCCAACCCGCGACGCACGACGCTGGCGCACCTCACCGACTCCGAGGAGCTGCGCACGCAGGAGCAGCCGGAACACACGGTCGACCTCCCCGCCCAGACCGCCAACCCCCGCCGCACCGTTCTGATGGAGGCCCCCGCCGCGGCCGCCGCCGAGTAGCGGCAGGCCCGGCCGGTACGCACCGGATCCCTCCGCCCGCCGCCGGGACCCCTGTCCTCTTGCGCGAGGCGCCCGCGGGGGCCCTGTCCTCAATGCGCGAGGCGCCCGCCCCTGCCGCGTTAGCCTGGAGCGTCAGACTCCAGCCAGCTCAGTTAAGGGGCGCAAGGATCCCGTGCGCATCGCCAGATTCTCCATCGACGGCAACGTCGCATTCGGCGCGGTCGAGGGCGACAGGCCGGACGAGCTCGTCCTCGACATCATCAAGGGCATCCCGTTCGCGGACTTCGAGCTCTCCGGTACGAAGGTCCCGCTGAGCAAGGTCCGGCTGCTGCCGCCCGTGCTGCCCAACAAGGTCGTGGCCTTCGGCCGCAACTACGCCGAGCACGCGCGCGAGCTCGGCAACGAGGTGCCCGACGCCCCGTTCGCCTTCTTCAAGCCGTCCACCTCGGTGATCGGCCCCGGCGACGGCATCGCGTACCCCTCCTTCTCCGAGGAGCTGCACCACGAGGCCGAGCTGGCCGTGGTGATCGGCCGGATGTGCCGCGAGGTCCCGCGCGAACGCGTCGGCGACGTCATCCTCGGCTACACCTGCGCCAACGACGTCACCGCGCGCGACGTCCAGCGCCGCGAGAAGCAGTGGGCCCGCGCCAAGGGCTTCGACAACTCCTGCCCGCTCGGCCCCTGGGTGGAGACGGACATCGACCTCGCGGCCGCCGCCGACCTCACCATCCAGTGCACGGTCAACGGGCAGCAGCGCCAGCTCGGCCGCACCAGCGAGATGATCCACTCCATTGAGGACCTCGTCGTCAACGTCACCGAGGCGATGACGCTGCTCCCCGGCGACGTGATCCTCACGGGCACCCCGGCCGGAGTCGGCCCCCTCGACGTCGGCGACGAGGTCGCCGTCACCATCGAAGGCATCGGCACTCTCACCAACAAGGTGATCAAGCGTGGCTGACGCGACCTCCCCCAAGTCCTAGCCCGTCACGTACGGGAGGCGGCCGAAGGCCGGGGCCCTCGCCCCAGTCGAAGCCCAGCCGGCGCATCGAGTCGAGGAGCTGGTTGTACGACTCCTCGCAGTCGCGGGCCGCGACGGTGTCCTCGATGCGCTGGACCAGGATGCCCCGGTGGTGCCGGGCGAACGCCGGTTGAGCAGGGCGGTGCGGACCAGGCCCACGGGGCAACAAGAAGCTCTCCGAGCGCGACCCGCAGTCGTCCCTCAACCTCTACCGGGAGCGCGGCTTCCTCCCCGAGGGCCTGCTCAGCCACCTCTCGCTGCTCGGCTGGTCGCTCTCCGCGGACCGCGACGTCTTCACGATCGAGGAGATGGTCGTCGCCTTCCACATCGCGGACGTCAACCCGTCCGAGCCCTCCTTCATGGCCTTGAGCCAGGGGGCGCAGCGCTCGGTGAGGTCTTTTGTGCCGCCCTGAAGCTCGGCGAGGCCCAGGCCCCGGGAGGGGGCGGCGTCCGGACCGGGCGCCGCTCCCTCCCCGTACCGGCACCGCGGGCGCCGCCGCGTTACCGTCGACCCATGAGCATCAGGGCCGTGGTCTGGGACGTGGACGACACGATCTTCGATTACACGGCCGCCGACCGCGCGGGCATGCGCGGGCACCTGGCGGCCGAAGGACTGCTGGACGGGTACGAGGGCGTCGAGCAGGCGCTCGGCGTCTGGCGGGAGATCACCGACCGCCAGTGGGCGAGGTTCGCGGCGGGCGAGGTCTCCTTCGAGGACCAGCGCCGCGACCGCGTACGGGCCTTCGTGGGCGGCGCGCTCACCGACACCGAGGCCGACGCCTGGTTCCAGCGGTACATGACGTACTACGAAGGGGCCTGGGCCCTCTTCCCGGACGTGCTGCCCGTCCTCGACCTCCTGGTCACCAGCCACCGCCACGCCGTCCTGTCCAACTCCAGCCTGCACGTCCAGGAGCGCAAGCTGCGCCTGCTCGGCGTGCGCGACCGCTTCGAGGCCGTGCTGTGCGCGGCCGAGCTGGGCGTCTCCAAGCCCGACGCGGCGGCCTTCCACGCGGCCTGCGAGGCCCTGGAGCTGCCGCCGCACGAGGTGGCCTACGTCGGCGACCACCCCGAGATCGACGGCCGCGGCGCCGCCGAGGCCGGACTGCTGGCCGTCCTGATCGACCGCGGCGGGGCGCACGACGGCGCCGTCACGCCCCCGGCCGGCCCCAAGCGGATCGCCTCGCTGGCCGAACTGCCCGCGGTCCTTGGCGCGGATACCCGTTTTGGAGCGCCGTCCACCTTCGGGTAATGTTCTTCCTGCGCCGCCGGAGAGCGGGCCGAAAGGCCGGGAACCGGAAGCGCAAGCTAGAACAAGATCCCCGCAGGGGGTTGCGTTTTATTGGCCTATGGTGTAATTGGCAGCACGACTGATTCTGGTTCAGTTAGTCTAGGTTCGAGTCCTGGTAGGCCAGCCAGCAGATGCGGTGAAGTACGGCGTCTGTGTCGCGGAGATCATCCGCAAAGCCCCCGTTGTGTAGCGGCCTAGCACGCTGCCCTCTCAAGGCAGTAGCGCCGGTTCGAATCCGGTCGGGGGTACAGATCCTTCCCAGGGAGACAGTCCGGGTCGCACCCGCTGACTCTCATGCAGGATCGCTAGGGCCCCCGTTGTGTAGCGGCCTAGCACGCCGCCCTCTCAAGGCGGTAGCGCCGGTTCGAATCCGGTCGGGGGTACAAACTGGTCTAAACCACATTGGTCTATGGTGTAATTGGCAGCACGACTGATTCTGGTTCAGTTAGTCTAGGTTCGAGTCCTGGTAGACCAGCTCGGATCTGCGGCGTTGTACATCAAGCGCACGCAAGATCCTCGCCCCCGTTGTGTAGCGGCCTAGCACGCCGCCCTCTCAAGGCGGTAGCGCCGGTTCGAATCCGGTCGGGGGTACGCAGTCCGATGGGCCTCCACTTCGGTGGGGGCCCATCGGCGTTCCCGGCGGCGCCGGGCGCCCCGCTTCACTCGAGGCCGTAGCGCCGGGCCGACTCCTCCTCCTGTGCCAGCCGGTGCAGCGCCTTCAGGGCCGGCTCGAAGAGGATCGCCGCCGCGACCGCCGTCTCCACCTTCTCCGCCTCCGACTCGCGCGTCTCCACGAAGTCCAGGTCGCGGACCGCCGCCCGGTGCATCAACTCGGCGTACGGAGCCATGTGTTCCGCGTCATAGGGGTGGCCGAGCCGGATCAGCGTGGCCACCGCCGTCACCAGCGAGCGGTGCACGGGGGAGACGGTGCCCACCTCCCGCGCCGTGTCCCAGCCCAGCATCTCGAGCAGCCGGTCGACCTCGCGGTGCGCGGCGGCCACGGCGGGGTCCGCCTCGTCCGGCTCGGGCTCCTGCGGCAGCGCCCACAGGGCCGCGCCCAGCCGGAGCGTACGGCCCAGGGAGTCGTCGTCGACATGGCCGAGGATCTCGCGCGCCGTCGCCACCGGGACCCGGCCCACCTGGATCAGCGCGCGCACCAGGCGCAGCCGGCGCAGATGGCCCTCGTCGTACTCGGCCGTGGTCGCGCCGACGCGGCGGCCCGGCGCCAACAGGCCCTCCCGCAGGTAGTACTTGATCGTCGCGATGGACACACCGCTGCGCTCGCTCAGTTCCGTCAGCCGCATTCCCTTGCACTCCCTCTTGGATAACGGCACTATCTAAGCATCGCGCCGTTGGATAGTGACGTTATCCAACAGCGGCCCGACGGCTGTCGTCGTGCCGTTCCGGCGCCGGACACAGGGGGTTCCATGTTCACCAAGCCCGTCGCGGGCCGTACGACCGCAGCCGCCGAGGGGGACGTCGTCGTGCTGCTGATCGGGATGCGCGTCAATCACTTCTGGGCGGTGCACCAGTGGGTGCCGGCGCTCCGCGCCATGCTGCGCATGATCCGCGAACTCACCCGGGACAGGAGCCGCGGACTGCTCGGCCACGTCCTGCTGACCGGCTCGCCGCGCACGTACTACGTCGTCCAGTACTGGGAGTCGAAGGAGAGGCTCTACGCCTACGCGGCGGCGCCCGACATGTTCCATCACCGGGTGTGGGCGATCGTCAACCGCAAGCAGCGGGCGGGACAGCTCAAGCAGCACGTGGGCATCTGGCACGAGACGTACATCGCGCCCAAGGGCTCGTACGAGTCGGTGTACGTGGACATGCCGCCCTCGGGCCTTGCGGCGGCGACGGGGGTGCTGCCGGTGGAGCGGCGGGGGAGCCGGGCGGCGGAGCGGCTGGCGCACCGCTGAGCGCCCCGCAGGGGCGCAGGGGCGCGGGGAACTGTGCGACCAGCCACGACGGAGTCGCAGACACCCCGGGGCCGGTCCCGTCGCGGCGTTGAGGCGGGACCGGCCCCGGGGTGTGAGGGGGGAGAAAGGTTCAGCCCGTGCGCCGCAGCGCCTCGGACAGGCGGCCCGCGGCGTCGATGACCGCCTGGGCGTGCATCCGGCCCGGGTGGCGGGTCAGCCGCTCGATCGGTCCGGAGACCGAGACCGCGGCGACCACGCGGTTCGAGGGGCCGCGCACCGGCGCGGAGACCGAGGCGACACCCGGCTCGCGCTCGCCGATCGACTGGGCCCAGCCCCGGCGCCGTACGCCCGACAGGGCCGTCGCCGTGAAGCGGGCGCCCTGGAGGCCGCGGTGCAGGCGCTCCGGCTCCTCCCAGGCCATGAGGATCTGCGCGGAGGAGCCCGCCTTCATGGTGAGCGTGGAGCCCACCGGGACGGTGTCCCTCAGGCCCGACAGGCGCTCGGCCGCGGCGACGCAGATGCGCATGTCGCCCTGGCGGCGGTAGAGCTGGGCGCTCTCGCCCGTCACGTCGCGCAGATGTGTGAGCACCGGGCCCGCGGTGGCCAGCAGGCGGTCCTCGCCCGCCGCTGCGGCCAGCTCGGCCAGGCGCGGGCCGAGGATGAACCGGCCCTGCATGTCGCGCGCCACCATGCGGTGGTGTTCCAGTGCCACGGCCAGACGGTGGGCCGTGGGTCGTGCGAGCCCGGTGGCCGCCACCAGCCCTGCGAGGGTGGCCGGACCGGACTCCAGGGCGCTCAGGACAAGGGCTGCCTTGTCCAGGACGCCGACGCCGCTACTGTTGTCCATGAAACGATACTCGCGTCTCACTCTGTGAAACGCAAGTTCAATTTTCCGTGGAACGCGCCACTCTGGAACGCACGGTGCCCGCGGACCAACGGGCCCGGCGGACGACGTCCGGTACGAGGGGTACGTACGTCACCGCCCCCGAAATCTCGAGTTGGGCCGGCGCCACACGAAGCCGGCCGGAGGGAAAGCGATGGGTAGGACACTCGCGGAGAAGGTCTGGGACGACCACGTCGTCCGGCGCGCCGAGGGCGAGCCCGACCTCCTCTTCATCGATCTGCACCTGCTGCACGAGGTGACCAGCCCGCAGGCGTTCGACGGCCTCCGCAAGAGCGGGCGGAAGGTGCGCCGGCTCGACCTGACCATCGCCACCGAGGACCACAACACCCCGACCCTCGACATCGACAAGCCCATCGCCGACCCGGTCTCCCGGGTCCAGCTGGAGACGCTGCGCAAGAACGCCGCCGAGTTCGGCGTCCGGCTGCACTCGCTGGGCGACGTCGAGCAGGGCGTCGTCCACGTGGTCGGACCGCAGCTCGGCCTGACCCAGCCGGGCACCACCGTCGTCTGCGGCGACTCCCACACCTCCACCCACGGCGCGTTCGGCGCGCTCGCCTTCGGTATCGGCACCTCGCAGGTCGAGCACGTGCTGGCCACCCAGACGCTGCCGCTGGCCCGCCCGAAGACCATGGCCATCACGGTCGACGGCGAACTGCCCGAGGGCGTCACCGCCAAGGACCTGATCCTCGCGATCATCGCCCGCATCGGCACCGGCGGCGGCCAGGGCTACATCCTGGAGTACCGCGGCCCGGCCATCGAGAAGCTCTCGATGGAGGCCCGCATGACCATCTGCAACATGTCGATCGAGGCCGGCGCCCGCGCGGGCATGATCGCCCCCGACGCGACCACCTTCGACTACCTGAAGGGCCGTCCGCACGCCCCCGAGGGCGAGGAGTGGGACGCGGCGGTCGCGTACTGGAAGACCCTGAAGTCCGACCCGGACGCGGAATTCGACGCCGAGGTCGTCATCGACGCCGCCGCGCTCTCCCCGTTCGTCACCTGGGGCACCAACCCGGGCCAGGGCGCGCCGCTCTCCTCGGCCGTCCCCGACCCGGCCTCGTACGAGGACGCCTCCGAGCGCCTGGCCGCCGAAAAGGCGCTGGAGTACATGGGGTTGTCCGCGGGGCAGCCGCTGCGCGAGATCAAGGTGGACACGGTCTTCGTCGGTTCGTGCACCAACGGCCGTATCGAGGACCTGCGCGCCGCCGCCGGGATCGTCCAGGGCCGCAAAGTCGCCGACGGGGTACGGATGCTGGTCGTGCCGGGTTCCGCGCGCGTCGGTCTGCAGGCCGTCTCCGAGGGTCTGGACGTGGTCTTCAAGGAGGCCGGGGCCGAATGGCGGCACGCCGGCTGCTCGATGTGCCTGGGCATGAACCCCGACCAGCTCGCCCCCGGTGAGCGCTCCGCGTCGACCTCCAACCGCAACTTCGAGGGCAGGCAGGGCAAGGGCGGCCGCACCCATCTGGTGTCGCCGCAGGTCGCCGCCGCCACCGCGGTGCTGGGCCATCTGGCCTCGCCCGCCGACCTGTCCGACGCCCCCGCCGCCGTGCCCGCTGGAGTCTGAGAACCATGGAAGCATTCACCACGCACACCGGCCGGGCCGTTCCGCTGCGCCGCAGCAACGTCGACACCGACCAGATCATCCCCGCCCACTGGCTCAAGAAGGTGACCAGGGACGGTTTCGAGGACGGGCTGTTCGAGGCCTGGCGCAAGGACTCCTCGTTCATCCTCAACCAGCCCGAGCGCCAGGGCGCCACGGTCCTGGTCGCCGGACCCGACTTCGGCACCGGCTCCTCGCGCGAGCACGCCGTCTGGGCGTTGCAGAACTACGGCTTCAAGGCCGTCGTCTCCGCCCGCTTCGCCGACATCTTCCGGGGCAATTCGCTCAAGAACGGCCTGCTCACGGTGGTTTTGGAGCAGAAGATCGTGGACGCGCTGTGGGAGCTCACCGAGCGCGACCCGCAGGCCGAGGTGACGGTCGACCTGGAGGCCCGCGAGGTGCGCGCCGAGGGCATCACCGCCGCGTTCGAGCTCGACGAGAACGCCCGTTGGCGGCTGCTGAACGGGCTGGACGACATCTCCATCACGCTCCAGAACGAGGACGACATCGCCGCGTACGAGGCCAAGCGGCCCTCGTACAAGCCGAAGACGTTGCAGGTCTGACGCGGTGCCGGACCCCCGGTCCGGCACGCGCGCCTGACGGGCCTCCGGCACGGGTAGCCGACCGGCGTCAGGCAGGGGCTGTTTTCGGCCACCGCCGCATCACTCTGTACCCCCAATCGTGGACGGTTGGGGGTACAGCCATGTCTGGTCCCAAAACCGCGACCGAAGCCCGGCGGCAATGTCAACTCCGCAGGTTAAAGCGGTGGTTGAGGGGGTACGCGACCTTGGCGGCCGTGCTGTGCCGAGGCGTCCGGAAGGCCGCCGGAGGCCGCAGTTGCCCCCTGCGCAGGCGACAACTCGCCCCAGATGGCACAATCTGTGCATGGAACACGACGGCCAACTCGAGCTCTACGCGGCGGTCGCGGCCCAACTCAAGGAAGCGCACACACAAGTGCGCACACTGCAAGTCCCGGAGGGCGTACGGATGGCGCTGACCCGGAAGCTGCTGGTCATTACGGCCGCGGCCAAGCACGATCTCGCCGGTGCGACAAGGCGACTGGAGCGGTTCATGACGGACCTCGACGAGGGGCGATTCCCGGAAGAGGAACGCTGAGGAACTCCGCGACAGTCCGCGTTCGTTGCGGCACAAGGGTGATTAGCCCGTTTCGTGTTTGATTTGCGGTATATATCTGCCTAACGTGCGAAAAAGCTTGAACACTTTCGTTCTGGCAATGTCTCCGAAGGGGAAGACGTGAACAAGGCGCAGCTCGTAGAAGCGATTGCGGACAAGGTCGGTGGCCGGCAGCAGGCCGCCGACGCGGTCGACGCCGTACTGGACGCCATCGTCCGTGCCACCGTCGCGGGTGAGCGGGTGTCGGTCACCGGTTTCGGTTCTTTCGAGAAGGTGGAACGCCCGGCCCGTTACGCCCGCAACCCGCAGACGGGAGAGCGCGTTCGGGTCCGCAAGACCTCGGTGCCGCGCTTCCGTGCAGGTCAGGGCTTCAAGGACCTGGTGAGCGGCTCGAAGAAGCTCCCGAAGGGTGGCGAGGTGTCGGTCAAGAAGGCGCCCAAGGGCAGCCTTTCGGGCCCGCCGCCCACCATCGCGAAGGCCGCGGGCAAGAAGGCCGCCGCCAAGAAGACGACGGCGGCGACGGCGAAGAAGGCGGCCACGAAGAAGACGGCCGCCGCGAAGAAGACCACCGCGGCGAAGTCCGCGACCGCGAAGAAGACCACGGCCACCGCCGCCAAGAAGACCGCCACGGCGAAGAAGGCCACGCCCGCGGCGAAGAAGAGCACCGCGAAGAAGACCACGGCCACCGCCGCCAAGAAGACCGCCACGGCGGCGAAGAAGGCTCCGGCGAAGAAGGCGACGGCCAAGAAGGCCCCCGCCAAGAAGTCGACGGCGCGCAAGACCGCCACCGCGAAGAAGAGCACCGCCCGCAGGTAACGGGGCGTACGGGCAACTCACGCGCCGGGCCGGGCTCCCCTCGGGAGCCCGGCCCGCGGTGCGTCCGGGGGCGTGCCCGGACCCGCCTCAGAACGTCTGGAGCGTGACCAGGGTGATCCGGCGGGCCGCGCCCTCGCCCTCGACCTCGATGCGGACCCGCTGCCCGGGCCGCAGCAGCCGCAGGCCGCCCGCGTCGAACGCGGGTGCGTCGAACGGGACCGGGGTGCCGTCGTCGAGCAGCACCTGCCCGCTGCGGGTTCCGGGGTCGTATGTGTACGCGGTCGCTTGCATGAAGCGAAGGGTAGGCGCTTCGCGCCCCTGCCGGGGTGTTGCCCCTCGGGCCCCTACAGGGTGCCGCCGCTTGCGTCCGGGGTCAGTAGGCGGGCCGCGGCTTTCGCCGTGCGCGGGCCCACGCCCAGGGCGAGGGCCGCTCGTAGGTCGGCGCCGGTGTCCACGTCCTGTCGTACGGAATTCACCGAGTCCAGGGTCAGTTCCGCCGCCCCCGAGGCGCGGTGGCGGGCGCGGGACGCGGGGCCGAAAGCGGGCAGCAATTCCCGGCCGGGCGCGGCGGCCAGCAGAGTGGTACCGATTCCGGCGGCGTCGGCGAGAAAAGCGCGGGGGAATTCCGCGGCCGAGTCGAGTACCCGGGCCAATTCCGCGGACCGCAGTGCGGGGAGATCGGCGTTCAGGGCGGCGACGGCGCTTTCCGGGTGGCGGGCGCGTACGACGGCGGCCCCGTGGGCCAGGGCGGCGTTCAGGCCGCCGGCCGGCTCGTCCGGGACAATCCGGGCGCCCAGGGCGGCCAGCTCCCGCCCGGCCGCCGCGTCGTCCGTGACGACCGCCACATCACGTACCGCGGCGCACGCGAGGGCGGCGGCCACCGTGTCCTGCGCGAACGCGAGCGCGAGACCCGGACGCACTCCGTCCCCCGCGGTGTCCGAGAGCCTGCTCTTGGCCCGCGCCAGGGCTTTGAGGGGTACGACCAGGGTCCACTGCACGAGCGTTCCGTCCCTCCTTGTCGCGCCCATTGTGACCCGGACCCCGAGGCGCGCCGGTAACCGGGGCGTACGGTGTTCTCGACAGACAGGCGGCCTGGGGCGACACTTGTGCGGCCCACAGGCCCTAGAGGAAGGTGTCCGCGTGTACCGCCGCAGAATCGGCTTCTGGTACCGCTTCGCAGCGGTCTTGTGCAAACCGCCGCTGCTGGTTCTGATCAAGCGGGACTGGCGTGGAATGGAGAACATTCCGGCTGAGGGCGGATTCATCACCGCGGTGAACCACAATTCCCACGTGGACCCCTTCGCGTACGCGCACTACCAGTACAACACCGGACGTGTTCCGCGATTCCTGGCGAAGTCCGGGCTTTTCAAGAAGGGCTTCGTGGGCGCCGCCATGCGCGGCACCGGACAGATCCCCGTCTACCGCGAGAGCACCGACGC
This sequence comes from Streptomyces sp. NPDC059785, assembly GCF_042732375.1. Lineage (NCBI taxonomy): Bacteria > Bacillati > Actinomycetota > Actinomycetes > Kitasatosporales > Streptomycetaceae > Streptomyces > Streptomyces sp. NPDC059785. The sequence continues at coordinate 106,923 of NZ_JBHWHV010000024.1, read as the reverse complement.
GCTGAGCGCCTTCCGCGCCGCGATCGACGCCGTGGAGCGGGGCGAATGCGTCGCCTTCTACCCCGAGGGCACCCTGACACGTGACCCCGACGGCTGGCCGATGACCGGCAAGACCGGCGCCGCGCGGGTCGCCCTGCAGACCAAGTGCCCGGTGATCCCGGTCGCCCAGTGGGGCGCCAACGAACTGCTGCCGCCGTACGCCAAGAAGCCCGACGTCCTTCCCCGCAAGACGCACCACGTGCTCGCGGGACCGCCCGTCGACCTGTCGCGCTTCTACGACAAGGAGATGAGCCCCGACCTCCTCAAGGAGGCCACCGAGGTGATCATGGCCGCCGTCACCGCGCAGCTCGAGCAGATCCGCGGGGAGAAGGCGCCCGCGACCCGCTACGACCCGCGCGAGGCGCGCATCCAGCAGCGCCGCAGGGCCGCAACACAGTCGAAGACCCAAGCGGAAGAAGGGCAGGGCGCGTGAGCGAGCCGGTCAAGGCGGCCGTCTTCGGAACCGGATCGTGGGGCACGGCCTTCGGCATGGTGCTGGCCGACGCCGGCTGCGACGTCACCCTGTGGGGGCGCCGCGCCGACCTCGCCGACGCGGTCAACTCCACCCGGACCAACCCCGACTACCTGCCGGGCGTCGAACTCCCCGGCAACCTGCGCGCCACCACGGACGCCGCCGAGGCGGCGAGCGGCGCGGACTTCACCGTGCTCGCCGTGCCCTCGCAGACGCTGCGCGCGAACCTCGCCGACTGGGCGCCGCTGCTCGCCCCCGACACCGTCCTGGTCTCCCTGATGAAGGGCGTCGAACTCGGCTCCGCGATGCGGATGAGCGAGGTCGTCGAGGACGTCGCCAAGGTCGGCCAGGACCGGATCGCCGTGGTCACCGGGCCCAATCTGGCGCGGGAGATCGCCGCCCGGATGCCGGCCGCCGCCGTGGTCGCCTGCCGCTCCGAGGCCGTCGCCCAGCGCCTCCAGACCGTCTGCCACACCCCGTACTTCCGCCCGTACACCAACACCGACGTCGTCGGCTGCGAGCTCGGCGGCGCGGTGAAGAACGTGATCGGGCTCGCCGTCGGCATCGCGGACGGGATGGGTCTCGGCGACAACGCCAAGGGCTCCCTGATCACCCGCGGGCTCGCCGAGACCACCCGGCTCGGGCTCGCCATGGGCGCCGACCCGCTGACGTTCTCCGGCCTCGCGGGCCTCGGCGACCTCGTCGCCACCTGCTCCTCGCCGCTGTCGCGCAACCACACCTTCGGCACCAACCTCGGCAAGGGCATGACCCTCCAGCAGACCATCGCGGTCACCAAGCAGACCGCCGAGGGCGTCAAGTCCTGCGAGTCCGTGCTCGATCTGGCGCGCCGCTACGGCGTCGACATGCCCATCACGGAGACGGTCGTGGGCATCGTCCACGAGGGCAAGTCGCCCGTGCTCGCGGTCAAGGAGCTGATGGGCCGCAGCGCCAAGCCGGAACGCCGCTGAACCCACCGGCCGTACGGCTGCCCGAGAATCCGGCTACAGGGCTGCCCGCGCCCCCGGCCGTACGACTGACCGTGTTCCCGGTCGTACGGTCGCCCGGTCCGCCGTCGTACGGCCGCCGGGTCCGCCGTCGTACGGAATGTGCCGCGCCGTTCGCCCGGGGCGGGCCGCCGGTCCCGCCGTCGCGACGCTGCGCTACCGCGGGTGCGACGCTCAGCGACGGCGGCCGGACGGAGCCGGACGATGCCGGGCCGAGGCCGCCGTGGGGCGCTGACGCACCGCCTACCAACGGGTACTCTCAACCCGATATGAGCACCGAGAACCTCTCCCAGAGCCCCGAGCAGCCGCCTCGCAAGCCGCGCGTGGCCGTCGTCTTCGGCGGCCGCAGCTCCGAACACGGGATCTCCGTGGTCACGGCCGGCGCCGTCCTGCGCGCCATCGACCGTACGAAGTACGACGTCCTGCCGATCGGCATCGCACGGGACGGCCGCTGGATGCTCACCGCGGACGAGCCGGAGCGGATGGCGATCGTCGACCGGCGGCAGCCGGACGTCGACCAGCTCGCCGAGTCCACCGAGGGCGGCGTGGTGCTCCCCGTCGACCCGTCCAACCGCGAAGTCGTCTACAGCGAGCCCGGTTCGGTGCCCAAGGCGCTGGGCGAGGTCGACGTCGTCTTCCCGGTGCTGCACGGCCCGTACGGCGAGGACGGCACCCTCCAGGGCCTGCTGGAACTCTCCGGGGTCCCCTACGTCGGCGCGGGCGTCCTCGCCTCGGCCGTCGGCCAGGACAAGGAGTACATGAAGCGGGTCTTCACCTCGTTCGGGCTCAAGGTGGGCCCCTACCTGGTGGTCCGGCCGCGCGAGTGGGAGCGCGACCAGGCCGGCGCCCGCCGCCGGATCGCCGACTTCGCGGGCGAGCACGGCTGGCCGCTCTTCATCAAGCCCGCGCGCGCGGGATCCTCGTTCGGCATCACGAAGGTCGACTCCTTCGAGGGCCTGGACGAGGCGATCGAGGAGGCCAGGCGCCACGACCCGAAGGTCATCGTGGAGGCGCTGCTGCGCGGCCGCGAGATCGAGTGCGGGGTCCTGGAGTTCGAGGACGGGCCGCGCGCGAGCGTGCCCGCCGAGATCCCGCCGGTGCAGTCCCACGACTTCTACGACTTCGAGGCGAAGTACATCGACTCCGCCCCCGGGATCGTGCCCGCGCCGCTCACCGAGGAGCAGACGGCCGAGGTGCGGCGGCTGGCCGTCGACGCCTTCGAGGCGGTCTCGTGCGAGGGACTCGTCCGCGCGGACTTCTTCCTCACCGAGGACGGCGAGTTCGTGATCAACGAGGTCAACACCCTGCCGGGCTTCACGCCGATCTCCATGTACCCGCGGATGTGGCAGGAGAGCGGGGTCAGCTACCCCGAGCTCGTCGACCTGCTGGTGCAGGCGGCCCTGCGCCGCTCGACCGGCCTGCGCTAGCGCCGCCGTACACGGAGAAGCACTGGCGCCACCGCACACGGAGAAGTTCTAGTCGGCGATCCCTTCGGGGATCGCCTTCTTCACGGGCTTCGCGAAGTCGACGAGCGCGCCGGCACCGCCCTGCTTCGCGTGCTCCTCGCTGATCCGCACTTCGACGTAGGCCCGGCGCAGACTCGTGGTGAAGACGTACGAGCCGTCGTCCTCCTCCTGCACCAGCCAGCCCACGCCGTTCACCTCGGTGGTGTCGGCGCCGGTGTCGAGCATCTCGGCGGGCTGTCCGACACCGCAGCGCAGTATGATCGCGCTGCCTCCCCAGCCCGCCGTCAGCGCGGACCGGGGCTCGGGATCCCTCCGTTCGAGACCGTCCACCTTCTCCGGCAGGACCTTGTCCAGGTCCTGGCACAGCTTGGTGACCGTCGCGTCCGGCTCGGGAACCGCGGCCTCGGTGCTGTCGTCTGCTGAGGAGCAGCCCGTGGCGGCGATCAGCAGGGCGACCACGGGCAGCCCGAACAAAGTGGTGTGCCGGTAACGGAAGACGTTCACCGGCTCAGGGTAGACGGGGGCTACAGGTGCACGACCGGGCAGGTCAGGGTGCGAGTGATGCCGTCCACTTGCTGGACCTTCGCGACCACCATGCGGCCGAGTTCGTCGACCGTGTCGGCCTGCGCGCGCACGATCACGTCGTACGGTCCTGTCACATCCTCGGCCTGGATCACCCCAGGGAGCTTGCTGATCGTCTCGGCGACGGTCGACGCCTTGCCGACCTCCGTCTGGATCAGGATGTACGCCTGTACCACGGAACCTCCAGGGCGGCCACGAGGATCATGTGGGGAAAAGGAACGCCACGGTATCGCGTCGCCGCTCGCCACGGGGAGACCCGCGGAGGCGGTGGCTTGCGCGCCGGAGTGCACGTACCGCACAAGTTGACGGTCGACTCGACCGTACCGAGGACAGAGACGGCTCGCGACCGGACACCGGCCGCGGCAGAGGGAGCAGCGCGACGATGAAGGGCACCGTGGGCGAGTTGGGGGAGTTCGGGCTCATCAGGGAGCTCACGTCGCGGCTCACCACCACCCCGGCGGTGCGGGTGGGGCCGGGCGACGACGCCGCGGTGGTCGCCGCACCCGACCGCAGGGTCGTGGCGAGCACCGACATTCTCGTCGAGGGACGGCACTTCCGCCGTGACTGGTCCACGGCGTACGACGTGGGCCGCAAGGCCGCCGCGCAGAACCTCGCGGACATCGCCGCGATGGGCGCCGTGCCGACCGCGCTGCTGCTCGGCCTGGTCGTCCCGGCCGAACTGCCCGCCACCTGGCCGACCGAGCTGATGGACGGGCTGCGCGACGAGTGCCAGGTCGCGGGCGCGGCCGTGGTCGGCGGCGACGTCGTACGCGGTGACGGCATCACCGTGGCGATCACCGCGCTCGGCGATCTGCGCAACAGCGAGCCCGTGACCAGGGGCGGGGCGCAGCCCGGTGACGTGGTCGCGGTGACCGGCTGGCTCGGCTGGTCGGCGGCCGGGTTCGCCGTCCTCTCGCGCGGGTTCCGCTCGCCGCGGGCCTTCGTCGAGGCGCACCGCCGCCCGGAACCGCCGTACCACGCGGGCCCCGCGGCCGCCGGGCTCGGCGCGACCTCGATGACCGACGTCAGCGACGGGCTGATCGCCGACCTCGGGCACATCGCCGAGGCCAGCAAGGTGCGCATCGACGTGCGCTCCGGGGACATCGACATCCCCTCCCAGATGAACGACATCGGACAGGCCGTCGGCGTCGACCCGATCCAGTGGGTGCTCAGCGGCGGCGAGGACCACGCGATCGTGGCGACCTTCCCGCCGGACGTGAAGCTGCCCGCCCGCTGGAAGGTGATCGGCGAGGTGCTGAACCCGTCGGCGCTGCCGCAGGTCACGGTCGACGGAGCGCCCTGGACCAGCAAGGGCGGCTGGGATCATTTCGGGGACATAGAGTCCTGACGGTTTTTACACGGCGATGGTGACCGGTCCGGCGGGCCCGGCGGCCCGGCGGACCGCGCGGACGGTGGCCGACCGGGCCGGCACCGGTCATGGGCACGGTTGCGGGCGAGCAGGTTCCCGACCCGGCGCAGCTCGGCGGCACGGCCCACGAAGCTGGTGAGCTGGGCCGGCGGGCGCCGCTCCGCGCCCGGCCCGGAGCCGGTGCCCCGCAACAGCTCGACGTGCAGCGCGGACAGCTCGGCCGACGGGTCCGCCCCGAGCTCGTCCGCGAGGGCGCGCCGCGCCTCCTCGTACACCGTGAGGGCCTCGGCGGTCCGCCCGCCCGCGTGCAGGGCCCGCATCAGCTGCCCGTACAGCCGCTCGCCGAGCGGCCGCGCCGCGAGCAGCGCCCGCAGCTCCGCCACGAGCTCCGGGCCGCCGCCGAGCGCGAGATCCGCGTCCACGCGGTCCTGTACGGCGGTCAGCCGCAGCTCGTCGAGCCGGGCGAGGCGGGGGTGCGCGTCCGGCAGATCGGTGAGGGCCGGGCCGCGCCACAGGGCGAGCGCCTCCCGCAGCAGCGCCGCGGCCTCCGGGTGCTCGCCCCGGATCAGGGCCGTGTGCCCGTCGCGGGCCAGCCGCTCGAAGCGGTGGGCGTCGACGGAGTCCGCGGGGACGGCGAGGCGGTAGCCGGTCGGGGTCGCCGCTATCTCCGCGTGCGGGGCGAGGCGCCGGCGCAGCCGGGAGATCTGGGACTGAAGGGCGTTGGCGGCTCCGGCGGGCGGCCGGTCGCCGTACAGCCCGGCGGTGAGCCGGTCCGTCGGGACGGCGTGCCCGGCGTCCAGGAGCAGCAGTGTCAGCAGGGCACGGGGGCGCGGTCCGCCGGGGTCCAGCGGAGTGCCGTCCGCGGTGCGGATGTCCAGGGGTCCGAGAATGCCGAAGCGCACCCGGCCGATACTGGCAGTCGGCGGAGACGGCCGCCGAGGCCTGTGGACAACGCCTTCCGCAGGCCGGCTAAACCTGTGGAAAACGGCTTCGGCGACTTGTGGACAACGCCTTCCGCAGCCCGGTGGGACGGCGGCGGGCCGTCCGGAGACAGCAAAAAGCCGGTCCACTGTGAGTGGACCGGCTCAGAGCAGCGAACCAGCAGTGGCCGCGTCTGATGGGGTTCCCTTCCCGGCCTGGGCCGGGACAACAGGGAATGGCGTCAGCGCGAGACCTTGCCGGCCTTGATGCACGAGGTGCAAGCGTTCACGCGCTTCGGCGTCCCGCCGACCACGGTACGGACGCGCTGGATGTTCGGGTTCCAGCGACGGGACGTACGGCGGTGCGAGTGCGAGATGTTGTTGCCGAAGCCCGGCCCCTTGCCGCAGACGTCGCAGTTGGCAGCCACGGGTCACTCCAAAGACTTCAGATGCTCTTACGGGTTGATCCCGGCATGCCGGGATCAAGATCTAGGATCTGAGTGGCGGTGCCAGGGGGAAGGCCCGATCGGATCGGGCAACCGGAGCAGCATACAACGACTGCGTCCGTACAACGAAACTACCATGACGGCCCGGCGGCCCGCCGCCGAGCCCGCCGCGGCCCTCTGCCGACGGGGCCCCGGCCTGGGTCTACGCTGCGGTCCCACGTCCAGCAGCTCGAGGAGGCACAGGTGCCGCAGGTGCCGCAGATATTGGACGCATCCGCGGTGCGGACCTGGTGCGGTCTCGCTCTCGGGGCGCTCGGGCGGGCGCGCGAGGAGATCGACGCCATCAACGTCTATCCGGTGGCCGACGGGGACACCGGGACGAACCTCTATCTGACGGTGGAATCGGCGGTCACGGCGGTCGAGGCGGTCTTCGCCGGACACGGCGCGATGCCCGATAACGTCACGGCGCCGGGACGGCCCACGCTCGCCGAGGTGTCGCGGGCGATGGCGCACGGGGCGCTGATCGGCGCGCGGGGGAACTCGGGGACGATCCTCGCCCAGCTCCTGCGCGGCATGGCGCAGGTGCTCGCCGCCGGGGGTGACACCTCTCACACCGACGGGCCGGGGCTGCGGCTCGCGCTGCGGCACGCCGCCGACGCCGCACGGCAGGCCGTCGCGCACCCCGTCGAGGGCACGGTGCTCACCGTCGCCGCCGCGGCGGCCGACGCCGCGGACGGGGTCGAGGGCGACTGCGGCGAGGTGGCCCGCGCGGCGTACGAGGGCGCCCGGTCCGCGCTCGCCGCGACGCCCCGGCAATTGGCCGTGCTGGAGCGGGCGGGTGTGGTCGACGCGGGCGGCCGGGGCCTGGTCGCGGTTCTCGCGGCCCTGGTGGAGACGCTGACCGGGCACGCGCGCGTGGACCACGGCACGGGTGGCACCGCCCACGCGCGCGTGCGGCACGAGCAGGACGGCGCCCTCGCACGCGTGGCCGCCGACGCGGGAGCGCGGCCCGGGGAGTGCGGGGACGGGGCGGCCGCCGGGGACGGCCCCGCGTTCGAGGTGATCTATCTGCTGGAGGCGGAGGACGAGGCCGTGGCACGGCTGCGGACCCGCCTCGACGGGCTGGGGGACTCCCTCGTGGTGGTCGGCGGGGACGGCCTGTGGAACGTCCACGTGCACGTCGACGACGCCGGCGCCGCCGTCGAGGCGGGCGTCGAGGCGGGACGGCCGTACCGGATCCGGATCACGCACTTCGGGGCCGGGGACGTCCACACGGGCGGGGCCGGGCGTCCGCCGCGCGAGCGGGCCCAGCGGGCCGTCGTCGCGGTCGTCCCCGGGGAGGGCCTGGCCGGGCTGTACACCGAGGCCGGGGCGACCACCGTGCTCGCGCGGCCCGGGGAGCCGCCCGCGAGCGGCGAGCTGGTCGAGGCGGTACGGCGGGCCCACGCGCGCGAGGTGGTGCTGCTGCCGAACGACGCGGAGCTGCGGCACACCGCGGCCGCGGCCGCCGAGCAGGCCCGCACGGAGGGCGTCCGGGTCGCGCTGATCCCGACCAGGTCCGCCGTGCAGGGCATCGCCGCGCTCGCCGTGCACGAACCCGACCGCCGCTTCGACGAGGACGTCGTCGCCATGACCTCCGCGGCGGGCGCCACCCGGTACGCCGAACTGACCGTCGCGGAGCGCCAGTCCTGGACCATGGCGGGCATCTGCCAGGCCGGGGACGTGCTCGGCCTCATCGACGGCGACGTCGCGGTCATCGGCTCGGACGTCACGGCCACCGCCGAGACCGTCCTGGACCGGATGCTCTCCGCCGGCGGCGAGATGGTCACCCTGGTCCTGGGCGACGACGCGTCCGACACGATCGCCGCCCACCTCGAAGCACGGGTCCGTGAGTCCTATCTGGCGGTGGACACGGTCGTCTACCGGGGCGGACGGCAGGGGGCGCTGCTGCTGATCGGGGTGGAGTGACGGGACGACGCCGTCGTCCCCGACACCGCCCGTCACTCGTCCCCGACACCGCCCGTCACTCGTGCCCGACACCCCTGGGAGGGGCGTTCCCGGCCGGGTGTTCCTAGTTCACCCGGCTGTCGTCCGCCGCCCGCCGCTCCATCAGCCGCAGCAGCTGTCCGGCCTCCGCGCGGCGGTTCTCCGCGGTTTCGCCCGTCGCACCGTCGTACGCGGAGAGCACCCCACGCGCGCGTGCCGATGCCGCGTCGGGACGGTCGAGGTCGGCCTCCAGCCAGGCCGCCGACAGCTCGGCGCCGGTACGGCCGTCGAGGGCGGCGTCCCCGAGAGGGGTGAAGACGGCGATCGCCCGGGTGGCGTGGTCCAGCGCCTCCTCGCGCGCGGCCCGCATCGGCTCCGGTTCCGTGTCGTCGGAGACGGACTGGCCGATCAGGTTCGCGAACTGGCGGTGGGTGTGGCCGAGTTCGTCCGCCAGCCCGTCCCGGACCTCCGCGTCGCCCTCCCCGTCGAGCGCCTGCTCGCACACGCGCACCGCCTCCGCCATGAGCTGCCGGCCACGGTCGCGCCCCGCGTCCTCCTGGCGCACAGCGATCCAGGCGCCCGCGCGCAGTGAGCGGATCAGACCGGGGACGTTGCCCAGTTCGCGCCAGAGCTCGCCGGCGCGGACGTACGCCTGCTCGGCCTGGGCGGAGAGCCCGGCGCGGCCGAGTGACTCGGCGGCGAGGTGGGCGAGCATCGCGTGGTCGTCCTGCTCGGGCCAGTGCCGGGCGATCTCGGCGGCCTGGAGCCGGCGCTCGGCGGCCTCCCGGTGCTCACCGAGCTCGCCGAGGCAGTCGCCGAGCCACCACAGGGTCTGCACGACCGCCCCGTCACCGTGCGTCTGTGGCGTCAGGTCGGGCAGCGCGGACTCCAGCACCTCCGCCGTCTCCGCCCAGCGCCCCTGGCGCAGCAGGAAGCCGCCGAGCCGGTGCCGCGCCCAGGCGCCGAGCGTGGTCCCCTCGCCGGCCTCGTCCGCCCAGTGCGCCGCGTCCAGGGCCTGCTCGGCCGCCTCGGCGAAGCCTCCGGTGGCGGCCAGCGTGTCGGCCAGCTGCAACCGCAGCTGGGCCTGCCCGACGGGCTCCAGATACGGGCCGCCGTGCTCCAGCGCGGCCCGTACCGCGCGCTCCGCCGTCTCCGCGTCGCCGAGGTGCCGGGCGATCTGGGCGAGCCGGGACTGGTACTGCACGGCGAACCAGGGCAGTCCGGCCGCCGTGAACGCCTCCGACGCCTGCGCGAACAGTCCGGCCGCCGTCTCCGCGTCCCCGCGGTGCGCGGCCAGCTCCGCGAGCATCGCCCGCGCCTCGGCGGCCCGCGCGGCGAGCCGTACGTCGCCGGTGTGCGGCTCGGCCAGGCCGAGCAGCTCCGTGACGGCCGCCTCGGCGTCCGCCTGGACGTACGCGGCGTCGTGCGCGTCCGGGCCGTCCCCGGTGCCGGACGCGTTTCCGGCACGCTCCTGTGTCCCGGCGTTCCCGGCGGTGCGCCGAGGCCCGGCGTCCGTCACGGTCCCCGCCTCGGCGTCCGCCTGGACGTGCGCGGCGTCGTGCGCGTCCGGGCCGTCCCCGGTGCCGGACGCGTTTCCGGCACGCTCCTGTGTCCCGGCGTTCCCGGCGGTGCGCCGAGGCCCGGCGTCCGTCACGGTCCCCGCCTCGGCGTCCGCCTGGACACGCGCGGCGTCGGGCGCGGACGGTTCGTCACCGGCGCCGGACGCCTCCCCGGGGTGCTCCTGCGGCCCGGCGCCCCCGGCGGTCTCCGCCGCCTCGTCGGAAGTCCCGTCCGCCGTCTCGTGCACGCGCTGCATCAGGATCCGGGCCCGGGCCACCAGCACGGACGCCGTCTGGCGCACCCCCGTGCCGTCCGCGGCGAGGAGGGCGAGCGCCTCCTCGTACGGCTGCCGGACGGCGGCCAGGGCCGCGCCGGTCCCCTCGGACTCCGCGCGTGCGTACGCTCCACGCGCGCGTGCCGCGAGGGCCTCCCCGGGGTCGCCCGCCTCCGCGTACCAGCGGGCGGCGCGTTCGAAGAGCGCGGCACCCTCGGCGCCGCCGAGGACCATGGCCTCGTGGTCCGCGATCTCCGCGCGGTCGTGGGCGGCCAGCTCCCGGCCGTCCGCCGCGCGGGCCACCGCCGCCCACGCCTCGGGCGCGTCGGCGGCCATCGACTCCGACAGCTGCCGCGCCCTGGCCAGCAGCGCGGGCAGCTCCGCCTCGGCCGCTCCCTCGGCCCCGCCCGGCGCCGCGGCCGACTCCTGAGCCACGGGCGGCTTCGGGGCGGCCACAGGACGCGTCGTGCGGGTTCTGACGCCCAGGGGCAGCCGGTCCACCAGCGGCTGCCGGTCCATCCGGGCCCGGGTGCGGTCCCCGACGTACGAGGTGCCGTTGCGCTCGTCGAAGCGCGCGGCCAGCGACAGCGCCTCCTCGCGCGCGTGGAGGGCGAGTTCGCGGGCGGTCCAGACCCGGCCGGCCGGTCCCGGCACCGTCTGCCCACCGAGCCCCAGCCCGGTCAGGCGGTCCATCAGCAGGGCCACGACGGCCAGGAACTCGAGCTTGCTGCGCGGCTCCCCGGAGTCCGTGAAATAGGCGGGCCGCTCGGCCAGCAGCTCCAGGGCACGCGCCTCGTTGCCGGTCAGCGCGCAGAACTCGACGTGGTCCGCGTACGCGTCGCGCATGCTCTCCATGGGGCGCACCAGCCGGAAGCCGCGCAGATGACAGGCGCGCGCCTCGTCGAGGCGGCCGAGCCGCAGCAGCGGGAGCAGCGCGGACGCCAGCACCGTGTGCGGTTCGTGGGCGCAGGTGTACTCGCCCTCCAGGACCGGCCGCCACAGCTCCAGCGCTTCCGCGTCCGACTGCCGCTCGGTCTGCCACCAGCCCTGGTCGTGCAGCTCGCAGGCGTGGCAGTCGGCCATGCTGTCCCGGTCTGCGGCCAGCCACGCCTCGTACGCGCGTCCGGCGCGCGCCAGGTCCCCGATGTGGTGGGCCACGCTGAACTCGGCGCTGCGCACAGCCCGTTCGGAGTGACCGGCCAGACGGTAGCGGCGCTCCATCTCGCCGAGCCACTTCTCTATGGAGGCCAGCGGGATGTGGGGCTGGCCGAGCATGCCCGCCGACATCCACTTGAAGACCCAGTGCAGCGTATGGATCTCGTACTCGTCGAAGTCCTCGGGGCGCTCGTCCCACATGCGCAGCAGGCGCGCGAAGGGGACGAACATCTTGTCCTTCTCGGAGCTGTAGTTGTAGACCTTCAGCTGGTGTCCGAGCGCCTCGATCACGGCGAGCGGGATGTCCAGCTTCTCGGCATCGGCGAGGAGCTGCTCCGCGCGCGCGTTGCGGGCGGGGCCCTCCGGCTGGTCGTAGTTCTCCGCCATCGCCCGGCGGAGCGAGTCGAAGTCGGTGATGGCGGTCATCGGCGGCCGTCCTCTTCGGTGGTGGGGTGGGTGGCCCATTCGAGGAGGCCGATGAACGCCCGGTTGAGGAGCGCGGAGTCCGCGGGCCGCAGTGGCCGCTGCGCCATCAGCAGGGCCTGCCCGTACAGGGACTCCGTGGCCGTGCCGATCAGCTCCGGGTCGCTGAGCGAACTGATGCGGCGGATCAGCGGGTTGAGGTGGTTGAGCACCAGCCGCGCGCGCGGGGCGCTGCCCCGCAGCGAGCCCAGGATGCCCGCCCACAGGTCGTCGGCCTGCTCCTCGGCCTCCGCGCGGGCCTGCTCGTGCCGGGCCGCCCGGTCGTCCAGGTGCAGCGCGGGCACGGACAGCGGGTGGAAGGCGCGCAGCACCACGTCGCACCCCAGGGCGTCGAGCCTGGCGCGAGCGGCCCCAAGGAAGGCCGACAGCGCCAGCTCCTCGGCCGGGTCCACCGTGTCGAGGTGCGCCGTGACGGTGTCCGCGTCCAGCTCGGCGACGACCGTGCCGGGGCGCACCGAGGGCAGTGCCTCGACGAGCTCGCTGTCGTAGGTGTAGCCGCCGTTCACGACGCCGACGCCCTGCGCCGACGCGATGGGCGCGACCTGCCGGTACTCCTCCACGGTGCGGGTGAAGTGCACCACCGGGTGGCGCTGCGCGAACTCCTCCAGGGACAGCCGCCCGTCGGTGGTCTCGAAGGGCAGCCACGGCAGCATCGTGCGCAGCATCTCGGTGTCGTGCCTGGCCAGCGACTTCACGCCCAGGTAGTGCACCGACAGGAAGGCCGCCAGCCGCTCCGGATCGCCCGCGGCGAGCCCGGTCAGCCAGGACCGGATCCGCTCGCCCAGCGCTTCCCGTACGGCGGCCAGGGTCTCGTCCTCGTACAGCGACTCCCGGGACGCGGTGGGCCGCAGGCTGTCGGTGTCCAGGACGCAGCGCACGAAGAACGCCCAGTCCGGGAGGAGCTGTTCGGCCCGCTCGGTCAGCAGCATGCCCTTGAGGTGGACGCGGTGCCCGGCCCGCTGCGCGGGGCTGACCGACGACGGCAGCACGTACGCGACCCCGCGGATCCCGGCGAGCGGCACGTCCAGGTCGATCGAGTCCAGCGGCGCGAAGCCGAACAGGTCCTGGCAGTGCCGCGCCAGGGCCACCCGGCGCGCCGCCGGGCCCGGGTACGCGCGGTCCCAGGGCGCGGGCAGATCGGTGATCGCCTCGTCGCCCACCCGGACGTCGTACGGCAGCAGCGAGCCGAAGTCCCGGGCCAGGGACGTCACCCGCTCCTCGGTGAGCCACTCGCCCGCACCGGCGCGCGCCACCAGGTGGACGGTGGTGCCGGGTTCGCGGCGGGCCTCCTGCGGCAGCGTCCGTACGGTGTACGAACCGTCGTCGGTCGCGGTCCACTCCACGGGCGGCGCGTCGGGCGTGCGCGCGCTGCGGCTGACGACCCGGATCCGCTCGGCGACGACGAAACAGGCCAGCAGCCCGATGCCGAACTGGCCGAGGAAACCGGAGCGCGCGGACTCCAGGCCCTCGCCCCGTTTGGAGCTGCGGCCGATGGTCGCCAGGAGGTTGTGCACGTCCGACTCGGTGAGCCCCACGCCGGAGTCCTCCACGCGCAGGGCGCCCGGCGCGCCGCTTTCCACGGTCAGCCGGACGGTGGCCGGCGCGTCCGGGTCCTCCGCGCGCCGCGCGGTGATGGCGTCCACCGCGTTCTGGAGCAGTTCGCGCAGGTAGACACGGGGACTGGAGTACAGGTGATGGGAGAGCAGGTCCACCAGACCGCGCAGGTCGACCTGGAAGGTGTGAGGTGACTCGGAGGCCGGATTCGTCCGAGACGCCTGGGACGGCTGGGAAGGCTGTGAAGTCGAGGAGTCCATCGTCGCTGCGCCGGTGGGGGGACGGGCGACGGCGCGGGGTCGGGCGGTCCCGGCGGACGGTGACCGCGAACAGGAGGTGGCGCGTCATCCTAGGCCCCGAGCGAGCCGCCTGACCAGCGGATTCCCCCGGAACTTGGCTGACCTGTACGGCATTGTCAGTGCGGTGGTGTGCAATGGATCTCGTGCCCGCGCTCGATGAACCACTGAAGAAGGTGCTCGGACCCGCCACCGCGAAGGTGATGGCCGAGCATCTCGGCCTGCACACCGTCGGCGACCTGCTCCACCACTACCCGCGCAGATACGAGGAGCGCGGGCAGCTCACGCACCTCGCCGACCTGCCCATGGACGAGCACGTCACCGTCGTCGCCCAGGTCGCCGACGCCCGCCTGGCCACCTTCGCCTCGGCCAAGGCGCCCCGGGGCAAGGGCCAGCGCCTCGAAGTGACCATCACGGACGGCAGCGGCCGCCTCCAGCTCGTCTTCTTCGGCAACGGCGTGCACAAGCCCCACAAGGAGCTGCTGCCCGGCACGCGCGCGATGTTCTCGGGCAAGGTCTCCGTCTTCAACCGCCGCCTCCAGCTCGCCCACCCGGCGTACGAGCTGTTGCGCGGCGACGACGCGGCCGAGGCGGTCGACAGCTGGGCCGGAGCCCTCATCCCGATCTACCCGGCCACCGCCAAGCTGGAGTCCTGGAAGCTCGCCAAGGCGGTCCAGACGGTGCTGCCGAGCGTCCAGGAGGCGGTCGACCCGCTGCCGGCCCAGCTCCAGGAGGGCCGCGGCCTCGTCCCCCTGCCCGAGGCGCTGCTGAAGATGCACCGCCCGCACACCAAGGCGGACATCGAGGACGCCCGCGCCCGCCTCAAGTGGGACGAGGCGTTCGTCCTCCAGGTCGCCCTGGCCCGCCGCCGGTTCGCGGACGCCCAGCTCCCCGCCGTCGCCCGTGTCCCGGCCGCCGACGGCCTGCTCACCGCCTTCGACGCCAAGCTGCCCTTCACCCTGACCGAGGGCCAGCGCAAGGTCTCCAAGGAGATCTTCGACGACCTGGCCACCGAACACCCGATGCACCGCCTCCTCCAGGGAGAGGTCGGTTCCGGGAAGGCCCAGCCTCTTGACTCGCTCGTTCTCACACCTGCCGGTTTCCGCCGTATGGGGGACCTGAGAGTGGGGGGCGAAGTGGTGGTGCCGGACGGGGAGATCGCGCTGATCGACGGTGTTTTCCCGCAAGGCGAGCGGGACGTCTGGCGCTTGGTCCTGTCCGATGGAAGCTCCGTCGAATGCGACGACGAGCATCTCTGGATCGTGGGCACGAGCTGCGGATGGCACCGGGGCCAGCCGCCCAAGGTCATGACCACTCGCGAGATCCGCGCGGACACCTTCAAGTCGAACGGCTCCTCGAAGTGGTACATCCCGGCTGCTGCCCCCGTCGACCTCGGAGATGACGGCGGCCTGCCTCTCGACCCGTACTTGTTCGGTCTGCTCCTCGGAGACGGCTCGTTCCGGCACAACCTGCGGCTGTCCACGATCGACGACGAGATTCGCGACGCCGCGGCGTCGGTGGTCGGGCCCGAATGTCACCTCGTGCCGGTGAAGAATTCACGCTGCGACTACACCATTCAGCTGGCACGACGTGCCGGAGGCGTCCGCAATCCAGTGATCCAGGTTCTGCGGGCCATGAACCTTTGGGGCGTTACGTCGCATGGCAAGTTCGTCCCCGACGAGTTCAAGAACACATCGATCAAGAACCGTCTTGCTCTGCTGCAAGGGCTCCTGGATACCGATGGCACCGTTCACGCCAACGGGATGGACGTTTCTTTCTGCTCGGCTTCGCGCAGGCTCGCGGAAGATGTCGCGTGGCTCGTACGTTCCCTCGGCGGCCGTGCGCGAGTCCTGTCGAAGAAAGCCGCCTACAACGTCTCGGTGGCGCTGCCCGACGAGTGTCCCCCGTTCAGGCTCTCGCGAAAAGCAGCACGTGTACGGCCGAGGCCGAAGTACAACACGTTCCGGCGAGGCATTCGAGCGGTCGAGTACGTGGGGCGGAAGCCCGTTCAGTGCATCAGCGTGGCTCATACGAGTCACGCCTATGTCACCGACCACTTCACGGTGACCCACAACACGATGGTCGCGCTGCGCGCCATGCTCGCCGTCGTCGACGCGGGCGGGCAGGCCGCGATGCTCGCGCCCACCGAGGTCCTCGCCCAGCAGCACCATCGGTCGGTCACGGAGATGATGGGCGAGCTGGCCGAGGGCGGCATGCTCGGCGGCGCCGAGCACTCCACCAAGGTGGTGCTGCTCACCGGCTCGATGGGGGCCGCCGCACGCCGGCAGGCGCTGCTCGACCTGGTCACCGGCGAGGCCGGCCTCGTCATCGGCACGCACGCGCTGATCGAGGACAAGGTCCAGTTCCACGACCTCGGCCTGGTCGTCGTGGACGAGCAGCACCGTTTCGGCGTGGAGCAGCGCGACGCCCTGCGCGGCAAGGGCAAGCAGCCGCCGCACCTGCTCGTCATGACCGCCACGCCCATCCCGCGCACGGTCGCGATGACCGTCTTCGGCGACCTGGAGACCTCCGTCCTGGACCAGCTCCCGGCCGGGCGTTCGCCGATCGCCAGCCATGTCGTCCCCGCCGCCGACAAGCCGCACTTCCTGGCCCGAGCCTGGGAGCGGGTCCGCGAGGAGGTCTCGAACGGCCATCAGGCGTACGTGGTCTGCCCGCGCATCGGCGACGAGGACGACGCTCCGGGCAAGGGCAGGAAGAAGCAGTCCCCTCAGGGCGGCGCCGACGCGGAGAAGCGGCCGCCGCTCGCCGTGCTCGAGATCGCCGACCAGCTCTCGGCGGGCCCGCTCCAGGGGCTCCGCGTGGAGGTGCTGCACGGGCGCATGCAGCCCGACGACAAGGACGCGGTCATGCGCCGTTTCGCGGCCGGCGAGACGGACGTCCTGGTCGCGACGACGGTGATCGAGGTGGGCGTCAACGTGCCCAACGCCACCGCGATGGTGATCATGGACGCCGACCGCTTCGGCGTCTCCCAGCTCCACCAGCTCCGCGGCCGGGTCGGCCGCGGCTCCGCCCCCGGCCTCTGCCTCCTGGTCACCGAGATGCCGGAGGCGAGCGCCGCCCGCCAGCGGCTGAACGCGGTCGCCTCGACGCTCGACGGCTTCGAGCTGTCCCGGATCGACCTGGAGCAGCGCCGCGAGGGCGACGTCCTCGGCCAGGCCCAGTCCGGCGCGCGCACCTCCCTGCGGGTCCTCGCCGTCATCGACGACGAGGAGATCATCGCCGAGGCCCGCGAGGAGGCCACCGCGGTCGTCGCCGCCGACCCGGACCTCACCGGCCTGCCCGGCCTGCGCACGGCCCTGGACGCCCTGCTGGACGACGAGAGGGAGCAGTACCTGGAGAAGGGCTGAGGCCGGCGCCCCGAGCCGCTGCGAGAAAGTGGGCAGCCCCGCGGCCTGCGAGACTGGTCCCCGGACGACATCCCCGGACGAGGAACGGACAGGACCCCACATGACCCGCGTGATCGCCGGCGCAGCCGGCGGACGCCGCCTGGCCGTTCCGCCGGGCACCGGCACCCGCCCCACCTCCGACCGCGCGCGCGAGGGCCTCTTCTCCACCTGGCAGTCCCTGCTCGGCGGCCCGCTGGACGGCGAGCGGGTCCTCGACCTGTACGCCGGTTCGGGCGCCGTCGGCCTGGAGGCCCTGTCCCGTGGCGCCGCTCACACCCTGCTCGTGGAGGCCGACGCCCGCGCCGCCCGCACGGTCCGGGAGAACGTCCGGTCCCTGGGCCTGCCCGGCGCCGAGGTCAGGGCGGGCAAAGCGGAACAGATCATCCAGGGGCCGGCCCCCGAAACCCCGTACGACCTGGTCTTTCTCGATCCTCCGTATGCCGTCGCGGACGGCGATCTTCGGGAGATCCTGCTCACACTCCGCACCGGGGGCTGGCTCGCGGCCGACGCCCTCGTCACCGTGGAACGCAGCACCAGGGGCGGGGACTTCCGGTGGCCGGACGGCTTCGAGGAGCTGCGGGCGCGCCGGTACGGCGAGGGAACGTTTTGGTACGGTCGCGCCGCCTCTACGTGCGAAGACGCACGATGACCGGACCGGAGAGCGAGGGACCTCAGTTGCGCCGCGCCGTCTGTCCCGGGTCGTTCGACCCGATCACCAACGGACATCTCGACATCATCGCCCGCGCCTCCAGGCTGTACGACGAGGTGTACGTCGCGGTGATGATCAACCAGTCGAAGAAGGGCCTCTTCGAGATCGACCAGCGGATCGACCTGATCCGCCAGGTCACCGCCGAGTTCGGGAACGTACGGGTGGAGTCGTTCCACGGACTGCTCGTCGACTTCTGCAAGCAGCGCGACATCCCCGCCATCGTCAAGGGCCTGCGCGCGGTCAGCGACTTCGACTACGAGTTGCAGATGGCCCAGATGAACAACGGCCTGTCGGGAGTCGAGACGCTTTTCGTCCCGACGAACCCCACGTACAGCTTCCTGTCCTCCTCCCTCGTCAAGGAGGTGGCGGCCTGGGGCGGCGACGTCTCCCACCTGGTACCGCCGCTGGTCCTGGAGGCCCTCGGGGAACGCCTCGCGAAGGGCTGATCCGGACACCGTGGCCTGACTGCCCGTCACCCGGTGTCGGCCGTGACGGAAGTGGTCGTACAGTCGACCCGTCCGTCTCCAACACAGCTGTAGAGAGTGGCGAGCACACGGTGGACGTGCAGAAGAAGCTCGATGAGATCGTCTCGGCGGTCGGCAGCGCCCGGTCCATGCCCATGTCGGCCTCGTGCGTGGTCAACCGCGCGGAGCTGCTCTCGATGCTCGAGGAAGTGCGCGAGGCGCTGCCCGGCTCCCTGGCCCAGGCCCAGGAGCTGATCGGCGGCCGCGAGCAGATGGTCGAGCAGGCCCGGCAGGAGGCCGAGCGGATCATCGAGACCGCGCACGCCGAGCGCGGCTCCCTGATCTCCGACACCGAGGTGGCCCGCCGCTCGCAGAACGAGGCGGACCGGATCGTCGCCGAGGCCCGCCAGGAGGCCGAGGAGATCCGCGCCGAGGCCGACGACTACGTCGACTCGAAGCTGGCCAACTTCGAGGTCGTCCTCACCAAGACCCTCGGCTCCGTGGGCCGCGGCCGCGAGAAGCTCCTCGGCACCGGACCCGGCGTCGACGAGCACGGCTACGAGGACGAGGACGCCCCCGAGCGCAGCCACGACCCCGAGACCCTGCGCCGCGACGCCGACGCGTACGTCGACGTCAAGCTCGGCGCCTTCGAGGCGGTCCTGGCCAAGACCCTGGAGGCAGTCGGCCGCGGCCGGCAGAAGCTGCACGGCCGGATCGCCACCGACGACCTCGGCTCCCTCGCGGACGACGGCTCTGCCGACCGGCACACCACCGACGCGGACTACCTCGCGGGCCTCGCCGAGCTCGCGGACCCGCAGGAGCCCCAGCAGCCGCAGCAGCCCGCCCAGAGCCCCGAGGTCCCGGCCCAGCCGTCCTACGGGCAGCAGGAGGTCTACGCCTACCAGCAGCAGGCCGACCCCTACGGCTACCAGCAGCAGTACGCCCAGCAGGACGCGTACGGCTACCAGCAGGCCGATCCGTACGCCGCCTACCCGCAGCAGGGCTACGACCAGCAGCCCGTCTACGACGGCGGCCAGCAGCAGGGCTATCCGCAGCAGCAGCAGCAGGCGCAGCAGCAGCCGCAGGCGCTGGACGAGACGAGTCTCTTCGACACCAGCATGATCAGCGCGGAGCAGCTGCGGGCCTACGAACAGGGGCGGGGCGG
Organism: Streptomyces sp. NPDC059785; assembly: GCF_042732375.1. NCBI lineage: Bacteria > Bacillati > Actinomycetota > Actinomycetes > Kitasatosporales > Streptomycetaceae > Streptomyces > Streptomyces sp. NPDC059785. The sequence goes on along the minus strand of NZ_JBHWHV010000024.1, from coordinate 87,572 downwards.
CCACTGACGGCCGTCGCGGCACCGGATTGGGCCGAGAGCGAAAGGTCCAGTATCCTGGCTCTTCGGTCGCGTGTACCGCGATCACCGCTGCCCGGACTCCAGGGCGGCGCCCCCACGCATCGAAGATCGAAAGCAGGAATGGCTCTGAACGCCCGCCTCGACCACCGCAACCCTCTCGTGTTCGACACACACGAGCTGGGGCGGCGTCCTGGTGCGCTCCAGCGCCTGACCCGCACGATCGAAGCTCCCCGGGACCTCGGTCTCCAGGGAGTCGTCGGAGTGCCGGAAGGCGCTCCGGTGGAGCTCGACCTCCGCCTCGAGTCGGTCATGGAGGGGGTGCTCGTCACAGGCACCGCCCGTGCGTCGGCCGAGGGGGAGTGCGTAAGGTGTCTGGAGCCGCTCGGCCTCGAGGTCGAAGCGGAATTCCAGGAGATGTTCTCGTACCCTGACGCCGACGACCGTGGCCGTGTGAAAGCGGAACCGGCCGACGACGCCGAGGAAGACGAGGACAGGCTCTTTCTCGAGGACGGCCTGTTCGACCTCGAGCCCGTGCTGCGTGATGCGGTGGTGCTCGCACTGCCGATGCAGCCGGTGTGCCAGGACGACTGCCCCGGCCTCTGCTCCGACTGCGGAGCACGCCTCGCGGACGACCCGGACCACCACCACGACGCCGTCGACATCCGTTGGGCGGCTTTGCAGGGACTCGCCGGTTCACTCGAAGATGGCGAGAAGGACGAGATGAGTGGCGAAGCGCCTCGATCGGTGCGCGCCAACGAGAAGCAGGAGAAGTAGCCGTGGCTGTTCCGAAGCGGAAGATGTCGCGCAGCAACACGCGCCACCGCCGGTCGCAGTGGAAGGCTGCGGTCCCCACCCTGGTTGCGTGCGAGCGCTGCCACGAGCCCAAGCAGCAGCACATCGCGTGCCCCGCTTGCGGCACCTACAACAAGCGCCAGGTCCTCGAGGTCTGAGCGGCTGGTGAGAGGTCTGATGTCTGACGCCAAGGCGGAAGCGCACGCCAAGAAAAAGGCGGACACAGCCTCGTCCCACACGCTTCTGGAAGGGCGGCTCGGCTACCAGCTCGAGTCCGCCCTTCTGGTGCGTGCGCTGACGCACCGTTCCTACGCGTACGAGAACGGCGGTCTGCCGACCAACGAGCGCCTGGAGTTCCTCGGGGACTCCGTCCTCGGCCTCGTGGTCACGGACACGCTGTACCGCACCCACCCCGACCTGCCCGAGGGCCAGCTGGCCAAGTTGCGGGCCGCGGTGGTCAACTCGCGTGCGCTGGCGGAGGTGAGCCGCGGGCTCGACCTCGGCTCCTTCATCCGGCTGGGCCGGGGCGAGGAAGGCACGGGCGGCCGGGACAAGGCATCCATTCTCGCCGACACCCTCGAAGCGGTGATCGGCGCGGTCTATCTCGACCAGGGCCTCGAAGCGGCGGGCGAGCTCGTCCACCGGCTCTTCGACCCGCTGATCGAGAAGTCTTCGAACCTGGGCGCCGGCCTGGACTGGAAGACCAGTCTCCAGGAGCTCACCGCGACCGAGGGGCTCGGTGTCCCCGAGTACCTGGTCTCGGAGACGGGCCCGGATCACGAGAAGACCTTTACTGCTGCCGCCCGCGTCGGAGGCGTCTCGTACGGCACCGGCACCGGCCGCAGCAAGAAGGAAGCGGAGCAGCAGGCCGCGGAGTCCGCGTGGCGCTCCATCCGCTCCGCCGCGGACGAACGTGCGAAGGCGGCGGCGGAAGCCGCCCAGGCCGTCCAGGCGGCCGAGGCCCAGCACGCCGAGGGGCCCGCCGACGCCCCCTCGGCCTCCGCCTGAGAGAAGAACATCCCGAGCGCCCGCCCCGATGACCGGGGCGGGCGCCGCGGTGCGTGAGGGAGCGCGAAGTGCCCGAGTTGCCCGAGGTGGAGGTCGTCCGCCGTGGTCTGGAGCGCTGGGTCGCCCACCGGACCGTCAGCGAGGCCGAGGTGCGCCATCCGCGCGCCGTACGGCGGCACGTCGCGGGCGGTGGCGACTTCGCCGAGCGACTCAGGGGACAGCGCGTCGGCACGCCGAGCCGGCGCGGGAAGTACCTCTGGCTGCCGCTGGAGACGACCGGCACCGCGATCCTGGCCCACCTCGGCATGAGCGGCCAGCTCCTGGTGCAGCCGCACGACGCCTCCGACGAGAAGCACCTGCGCATCCGCGTCCGGTTCGCCGACGCCCTCGGCACCGAACTCCGCTTCGTCGACCAGCGCACCTTCGGCGGGCTCTCGCTGCACGACACCACGCCCGACGGCCTGCCCGACGTCATCGCGCACATCGCCCGCGACCCCCTGGACCCGCTCTTCGACGACGCCGCGTTCCACGACGCGCTGCGCCGCAAGCGCACCACCGTCAAGCGCGCGCTGCTCGACCAGTCGCTGATCAGCGGCGTCGGCAACATCTACGCGGACGAGGCGTTGTGGCGCGCCCGGATCCACTACGAGCGCCCGACGGCGAGCTTCACGCGCCCGCGGACCGCGGAACTCCTCGGCCACGTCCGGGACGTGATGAACGCGGCCCTCTCGGTGGGCGGCACCAGCTTCGACAGCCTCTACGTCAACGTCAACGGGGAGTCCGGCTACTTCGACCGGTCCCTGGACGCGTACGGGCGCGAGGGGCTGCCGTGCCGGCGGTGCGCCACCCCGATGCGCCGGCGGCCGTGGATGAACCGGTCCAGCTACTACTGCCCGAAATGCCAGCGCCCGCCGCGCGCCAACGGGTAGTGCTCAGGCGGAGGCCCGCGCCTCGTCGTAGCGCTCGCGGGAGGCCAGGACGTCGTCCATACGGCCCTCGACGAAGCGGATGAGGGTCAGCAGGCGCTCGGCGACCTCGTGCCCCAGCGGGGTCAGCCGGTAGTCCACGCGCGGCGGGTTCGTCGGCTGGGCCTCGCGGTGCACCAGACCGTCCCGCTCCAGGGCGTGCAGCGTCTGGGAGAGCATCTTCTCGCTCACGCCGTCCACCCGGCGGCGCAGCTCGTTGAACCGGAACGACCCCTCGTGCAGCGCGCCCAGCGTGAGCGCGCCCCAGCGTCCGGTGACGTGCTCCAGCGTTCTCCGCGACGGGCAGCCGCGGGCGAACACGTCGTACGGGAGGTCCGCGTCGCTCTCCGCGTCCTCGGTGTGCGCGATGGTTTCCATGAGATCACCATACGCGCGCGCAGCGCCGACCAGAAGATTGCGCTAACCATCAGTTAGCGCACGTCGGCGCGGTCTGTGCGGGGCCCACGCGCGCGTGGACCGTACCGGCGGCCGCCGGGCAACGTCACCTGCGGCCGCCGTGCCTGTGGGTGGTTCAGTAACCGAAGTCCTGCGTCCACCAGGGGCCGCCCGAACCGAAGTGCGCGCCGACGCCGAGGGTCTTGAAGTCGCAGTTCAGTATGTTGGCGCGGTGGCCGGGGCTGTTCATCCAGGCCTCCATGACCGCCGCGGCGGTGGCCTGGCCGCGGGCTATGTTCTCGCCGCCCAGGCCCGTGATGCCGGCCGCGGCCGCCCGGTCCCAGGGGCTGGCGCCGTCCGGGTCGGTGTGGTCGAAGAAGTCGCGGGCGGCCATGTCCTCGCTGAACGCGGCGGCCAGCGACGCCAGCGCGCTGTTCGCCGCCACCGGGCTGCACCCGACCTTGGCGCGCTCCTCGTTGACGAGCTTCAGCACCTCGGCCTCGGCCGCCGTCTCGGCGGAGATGGACACCGAAGGCGTGGTCTTCGGCGCCTTCGTGGCGGTGCTCGGCTCCTCGGTCTCCTGCGACGAGCCGGCGGAGCCCGACGAGTCCGACGCCTGCGACGACGACTCGTCGGAGGGCGTCGCCGAGGGCTTCTTCGCCGTCTTCGACGGTGCCGGCGTGGGCGACTGCGTCCGCTCGGCGTCGCGGCTGGTCGACTCGGAGCCGCGCTCCTCGGCGGCGCCGGCCGAACCGCCCTGCTGGGTCTCCAGACCGGACGGCGAGGCCGCGGCCTGGACGTTGTCCGAGCCGTTCCCGCCGCCGACGGAGTAATTGTCGCTGCCCGGCAGCACCCCGGTGGCCACCGCTACGGTGCCCAGGGCGACGGCCGCGGACACGCCCAGCAGGCCCGTGCGCACCGGGGTCGCGGCCTTCTTCTTGCGGTGCGAACGAGCGGCCGTGGACGGCAGGTCAGCCACCGCCGCATAGCCGTACAGGTTCTCCGGTCCGTAGCTCTCCGTGCTCGCCCAGTGGGCCTGGTGTGTATCCGTGGTCCCGGTGGCGCGGCCGGTGGCGGCGCGGCCGGCGGCGGAGCGTCGGTGGCGTCCCATCTCCTGGCCTTCCTCAGTCTTGCGGTCAGCGTGTGTTCACTCGATGGAGTGAGTTTCACATGAGACTCATTGGGTCGGGACGGTACCGCATGCCGCGAGTGGAGGAAGTGCCCACCGAGACATTGTCCGGTTAGCGTGCACCCATGAACGAGGATGTACGGCTCGTCGCATGGGTGCGGGGCAAGGTCCAGGGCGTGGGTTTCCGCTGGTTCACGCGTGCCAGGGCGCTGGAGATCGGCGGGCTGAGTGGCTTTGCTCTCAATCTCGACGACGGACGGGTCCAAGTGGTCGCCGAGGGCCCTCGCGGCGGTTGCGAGGCACTGCTGGAGTGGCTCCGCGGGGACGACACACCCGGGCGGGTGGACGGTGTCACTGAGATATGGGACACGCCCCGCCGGATCTATGACGGCTTCGCGATCCGCTGACGGCACCGCCGCCGGACGCCCGCGGCCGGGCGCCGGGGCATGCCGCAAGCACCTGCCGGAAGTGGAAACGACCAGGTGGTTGCCAGAAGCAGCCAGTCGTGGCAGGCTCCGCGGATAAGGATGATCTCCACGCCCCAGGGGCCCCGCAGGAGTCGCCGCGCCGCCCGCTCCGGGCCGCGCGCCCCCGGGTTGCCCACCGATACGGGGCGTGATCGTGTTGACCGTCAAACTTTTTGGTGAGACGCTGAAACCCCCGCGCACCTTAGCTGTTTGGCATGTGGCAACGCGCAGCAAGAACTTAAAAGTGTCAAGCATCGCGGGTGCGATTCCCTCACGACCCACACCGCTTCGGTCGGTCACTCAGTGTGGAGGACCATCCATCATGGCAAAGGCGCTTCTCGGTTACGTCGGCGGTTCCGACCCGCGACTCATCGCCGAGATGCGACGGCTTCAGCAGCGTGTACAGGACCTCGAATCCGAGCTCGTACGGATTCAGGCCGAGAACGACGCGCTCGCGGCTGCCGCTTCTCGCGACTCGCTTCTCGAGAGCATCGACGTACCCCAGGCGGAGCCTGCGCTCACCTGATCGCTGCACCGCACTACGGCAGCAGCGGCTGAACAGCCCGCGTCAGCCGCTGACTCGTCAGATTCGCAAGGGACGCCGCTCAGGCGTCCCTTCTCTTTTCCCCGTGCTTTTGTCACTCTCTTCAACGGATGGTGTGCCCTGCGCGTTCATGGGTGAAACCGCGCGTTCATGGAGTGAGACGAGCCCCGAAAGGTAGAGTCCAGCGGCGTGCACCTCAAGGCCCTGACCCTGCGGGGGTTCAAATCGTTCGCCTCGGCGACCACGCTGAGGTTCGAGCCGGGCATCACGTGTGTCGTCGGCCCCAATGGCTCGGGCAAGTCCAATGTCGTGGACGCCCTGAGCTGGGTCATGGGCGAACAGGGTGCCAAGTCGCTGCGCGGCGGCAAGATGGAGGACGTCATCTTCGCCGGCACCACCGGGCGCCCGCCGCTCGGCCGCGCCGAGGTCTCCCTCACCGTCGACAACTCCGACGGCGCCCTGCCCATCGAGTACGCCGAGGTCACCATCACGCGGATCATGTTCCGCAACGGCGGCAGCGAGTACCAGATCAACGGTGACACCTGTCGCCTCCTCGACATCCAGGAGCTGCTGTCCGACTCCGGCATCGGCCGCGAGATGCACGTCATCGTCGGACAGGGCCAGCTCGACTCCGTCCTGCACGCCGACCCCATGGGCCGCCGGGCCTTCATCGAGGAGGCCGCGGGCGTCCTCAAGCACCGCAAGCGCAAGGAGAAGGCGCTGCGCAAACTGGACGCGATGCAGGCCAACCTCGCCCGCGTCCAGGACCTCACCGACGAACTGCGGCGCCAGCTCAAGCCGCTCGGCCGGCAGGCCGCGGTGGCGCGCAGGGCCGCGGTGATCCAGGCCGACCTGCGGGACTCCCGGCTCAGGCTGCTCGCCGACGACCTCGTGACGCTGCGCGGGGCACTGCGGGCCGAGATCGCCGACGAGGCCGCGCTCAAGCAGCGCAAGGACACCGCCGAGGCCGAGCTGAGGAAGGCACTGGGACGCGAGGCACAGCTCGAGGACGAGGTCCGCAGGCTCTCGCCGCGCCTCCAGCGCGCCCAGCAGACCTGGTACGAGCTGTCGCAGCTCGCGGAGCGGGTGCGCGGCACCGTCTCGCTCGCCGACGCACGCGTCAAGAGCGCGACCTCCGCGCCCGCCGAGGAGCGGCGCGGACGCGACCCCGAGGACATGGAGCGCGAGGCCGCCCGGATCCGCGAGCAGGAGGCCGAGCTCGAAGCGGCCCTGGAGGCGGCCGAGCGCGCCTTGGAGGACACCGTCGCCCACCGCGCCGAACTGGAGCGCGGACTCGCCGCCGAGGAACGCCGCCTCAAGGACGTCGCCCGCGCCATCGCCGACCGCCGCGAGGGACTGGCACGTCTCAACGGGCAGGTCAACGCCGCCCGCTCGCGGGCCGCCTCCGCACAGGCGGAGATCGACCGGCTGGCCGCCGCCCGGGACGAGGCCCAGGAACGCGCCGTCGCCGCCCAGGAGGAGTACGAACAGCTCAAGGCCGAGGTCGACGGGCTCGACGCCGACGACGCGGACCTGGCGGACCGTCACGAGCTGGCCAAACGCGCGCTCGCCGAGGCGGAGACGGCGCTCACCGCCGCGCGGGAGGCGGCCACGGCGGCCGAACGCGCCCGCGCCGCCACCCAGGCCAGGCACGAGGCGCTGGCCCTCGGACTGCGCCGCAAGGACGGTACGGGCGCGCTGCTCGGAGCCAGGGACCGGCTGACCGGCTTGCTCGGACCCGCGGCCGAACTGCTGACGGTCACTCCCGGTTACGAGGTCCCGCTCGCCGCCGCCTTCGGCGCGGCCGCCGACGCCGTCGCCGTGACCACCCCCGCCTCGGCCGCCGAGGCCATCCGGCTGCTGCGCAAACAGGACGCGGGCCGGGCCGCCCTGCTGCTCGAGGGGGCGCCCGAGAAGGAGCATGACGTGAGTCCCGCGGGCGCCGACGACGGGCTCTCATCGCAGGAACGCCCGGACGGGTCCCCGTACGCCGCCGATCTCGTCCGGGGGCCCGCCGAGCTGATGCCCGCCGTGCGGCGGCTGCTGCGCGGCATCGTCGTCGTGGGGACGCTGGAGGACGCCGAGGACCTCGTCTACGCGCGGCCCGGACTGACCGCGGTCACCGCCGAGGGCGACCTGCTGGGCGCGCACTTCGCGCACGGCGGGTCCGCCGGGGCGCCGAGCCTCATCGAGGTGCAGGCGTCCGTCGACGAGGCCGCCGCGGAACTCGAAGAGCTGGCCGTACGGTGCGCGGAGCTGGCCGAGGAGCAGCGGCTGGCCGCCGAGCGGCGGGCGGAGAGCGCCGCGCTCGTCGAGGAGACGGGGGAGCGGCGCCGGGCGGCCGAGCGGGAGAAGTCGTCCGTGGCACAGCAGCTCGGGCGCCTCGCCGGGCAGGCGCGGGGCGCCGCGGGCGAGGCCGAGCGCAGCACCGCCGCCGCCGCGCGGGCGCAGGAGGCGCTCGACCGCGCCCTGGAGGAGGCGGAGGAACTGGCCGAACGGCTCGCCGTCGCCGAGGAGCTGCCGGCCGAGGAGGAGCCCGACACCTCCGTACGCGACCGGCTCGCCGCCGACGGTGCCAACGCCCGGCAGACCGAGATGGAGGCCCGGCTCCAGGTACGTACGCACGAGGAGCGGGTCAAGGGGCTCGCGGGGCGGGCCGACGGCCTGGACCGGGCGGCGCGTGCGGAACGCGAGGCACGCGCGCGTGCCGAGCAGCGCCGGGCCCGGCTGCGCCACGAGGCGGCCGTCGCGGAGGCCGTCGCCTCCGGCGCGCGGCAGCTCCTGTCCCACGTGGAGGTCTCCCTCGCGCGGGCCGACGCCGAGCGCGCCGCCGCCGACGAGGCCAGGGCGCGGCGCGAGCAGGAGCTGGCGCGGGCGCGTACCGAGGGCCGCGATCTCAAGGCCGAGCTGGACAAGCTGACCGACTCCGTGCACCGGGGCGAGGTCCTGGGCGCCGAGAAGCGGCTGCGGATAGAGCAACTGGAGACGAAGGCGCTGGAGGAGCTGGGCGTCGAGCCGGCGGGCCTGGTCTCCGAGTACGGCCCCGACCAGCTCGTCCCGCCGTCGCCGCCGGCCGAGGGTGAGGAGCTGCCCGAGGACCCGGAGCACCCGCGCAACCGGCCCCGGCCCTTCGTACGGGTGGAGCAGGAGAAGCGGCTGAAGGCCGCCGAACGGGCGTACCAGCAGCTCGGCAAGGTCAATCCGCTGGCCCTGGAGGAGTTCGCCGCGCTGGAGGAACGCCACAAGTTCCTCAGCGAGCAGCTGGAGGACCTGAAGAAGACGCGTGCCGATCTGCTTCAAGTGGTGAAGGAGGTCGACGAGCGGGTCGAGCAGGTCTTCACCGAGGCGTACCGGGACACCGCCCGCGAGTTCGAGGGGGTGTTCAGCCGGCTCTTCCCCGGCGGGGACGGGCGGCTGATCCTGACCGATCCGGACAACATGCTCACCACGGGCGTGGACGTCGAGGCCCGGCCGCCGGGCAAGAAGGTCAAGCGGCTCAGCCTGCTCTCGGGCGGCGAGCGGTCGCTGACCGCGGTGGCGCTCCTCGTGTCCATCTTCAAGGCCCGGCCCAGCCCCTTCTACGTGATGGACGAGGTCGAGGCCGCGCTCGACGACACCAACCTTCAGCGGCTGATCCGGATCATGCAGGAGCTCCAGGAAGCCTCGCAGCTCATCGTGATCACGCACCAGAAGCGCACGATGGAGGTCGCCGACGCGCTGTACGGCGTCTCGATGCAGGGCGATGGGGTGTCCAAGGTCATCAGCCAGCGGCTGCGCTGACCGTTTCTCCCGCGCGGCGCCCTCGCGCCCCGGCTACTCCCACGCGGCGCCCTCGCGCCCCGGCGCTTCCCGGCGTGCGCTCCTGATCTCGGGGTACACGGTTCATGTCAACGAGTTGTGTTCAACTTTTGAATGCAAGCGCGACACTCAAGGTCTGATTGCTCACAATAAAAGATTCTTGACTTCGAGACTTGAAGGCATAGTCTTCCCAACGTTGCTTTTACCTTCAGGTGGTGGGCGGCGTGAAGTTGTGCGCCACTGGAAGGGCTCGCCCTTACCCCCGGCAGCGAGGCCGGTGGCCCGAGGAGTACACGTGACCAGCACAGCGCAGGCACCTCAGTCAGGAGCCAGGTCGGCTCATCCCGAACATCTCGGGCATGTCATCTTCATCGCCGCGGCGGCGGCGATGGGCGGTTTCCTGTTCGGCTACGACAGCTCCGTGATCAACGGTGCGGTCGAGGCGATCCGGGACCGTTACGACATCGGCTCGGCGGCGCTGGCCCAGGTGGTGGCCATCGCGCTGATCGGTTCCGCGATCGGCGCGGCCACCGCGGGCCGGATCGCCGACCGGATCGGCCGGATCCGCTGCATGCAGATCGCCGCGGTGCTGTTCACCATCAGCGCGATCGGCTCGGCGCTGCCCTTCGCGCTGTGGGACCTGGCGTTCTGGCGCATCGTCGGCGGTTTCGCGATCGGCATGGCCTCGGTGATCGGCCCGGCCTACATCGCCGAGGTCGCGCCGCCCGCCTACCGGGGCCGGCTCGGCTCCTTCCAGCAGGCCGCGATCGTGGTCGGCATCGCGGTCTCGCAGCTGGTCAACTGGGGCCTGTTGAACGCCGCCGGCGGCGACCAGCGCGGCACGCTGATGGGCCTGGAGGCCTGGCAGGTCATGCTCGGCGTGATGGTCGTCCCGGCCGTCCTGTACGGGCTGCTGTCCTTCGCCATCCCCGAGTCCCCGCGCTTCCTGATCTCGGTGGGCAAGCACGACCGCGCCCGCGAGATCCTCGAAGAGGTCGAGGGCAAGAACGTGGACCTCAACGCCCGGGTCACCGAGATCGAGACGGCCATGCGGCGCGAGCACAAGTCGTCCTTCAAGGACCTGCTCGGCGGCACCTTCTTCTTCAAGCCGATCGTCTGGATCGGCATCGGGCTGTCGGTCTTCCAGCAGTTCGTCGGCATCAACGTGGCGTTCTACTACTCCTCCACGCTGTGGCAGTCGGTCGGCGTCGACCCGTCGGATTCCTTCCTGTACTCGTTCACCACGTCGATCATCAACATCATCGGCACCGTGATCGCGATGATCTTCGTGGACCGGATCGGCCGCAAGCCGCTGGCCCTGATCGGCTCCGTCGGCATGGTCGTCGGCCTCGCCTTCGAAGCGTGGGCCTTCTCCTACGACCTGGTCGACGGCAAGCTGCCCGCCACCCAGGGCTGGATCGCCCTGATCGCCGCCCACGTCTTCGTCCTCTTCTTCGCCCTCTCGTGGGGCGTGGTGGTCTGGGTCTTCCTCGGCGAGATGTTCCCCAACAAGCTCCGCGCCGCCGCTCTCGGCGTGGCCGCATCCGCGCAGTGGATCGCCAACTGGGCGATCACCGCGAGCTTCCCGTCGCTGGCCGACTGGAACCTGTCCGCGACCTACGTGATCTACACGGTCTTCGCCGCCCTCTCCATCCCCTTCGTGCTCAAGTTCGTGAAGGAGACCAAGGGCAAGGCCCTGGAGGAGATGGGCTAGCCCGCTCCCGCCCCGAACTCGGGGAGAAGGGCCAAGTCCCCGCTGCCCCTCTCCCCGTATCCGTGAGCCGTACTGCCCCGTCCCGGACCCAGGCCCTCTCAGGCCGGAAGGTCCCGGAAGCGGGGCAGTACGGCTTCGCAGTACAGCTTGAGGCCGCGCCAGCCCTCGTCCACCGGCATGCCGCCGGCCAGCGGGTGCAGTACGTGGTGGTCCAGGCCCTGGCCGAGGCAGTCGTCGGGCGTCAGGATCCGGTAGACGCCCTCGGCGCGCAGTTCGTCCACCGTACGGGCCGCCGACCGCACCGCCGAGCGGATGTCCCCGGACTGCCAGGAGGCATAGGTCCGTGCCTCGTGCAGCAGGTGCTCGCCGTACCGCTCCCAGGACCGGTCGGGATCCTCGGACAGGTGCAGCAGCGGGGTCTCGGCCGCGGGCATCATCGTCCAGCCCTCGGTGCCGTACTCGGTGAGCCGCTCCTTGTAGTACGCCTCCAGGTCCGGCAGGTGCGCGCTGGGGAAGAACGGCAGGCCGAGGCGGGCGGCCCGGCGCGCCGCCGCCTTCGAGGAGCCGCCGACCAGCAGCAGCGGATGCGGATCCGAGTACGGGCGCGGGGTGACGCGCGCCGTACGGCCCCGGTAGGTGAACTCCTCGCCCGTCCATGCCTTGAGCAACGTCTCCAGGAGCTCGTCCTGGAGTCTGCCGCGCCGGTGCCAGTCCACGCCGAAGAGGGCGTACTCCTCCGGCCGGTAGCCGATGCCCGCGACCGTGACGAGCCGGCCGCCGCTGAGCAGATCGAGCACGGCGATGTCCTCGGCGAGCCGCAGCGGGTCGTGCAGCGGGCCGATCACGGCGGAGACGGTCACCGCGATGTTCTTCGTCGCCCCGAGGACGGCGCCCGCGAAGGTGAACGGCGAGGGCAGCCAGTTGTCGGCGACGCCGTGGTGCTCCTCGGTCTGCACGGTGGAGATCCCGCGCTCGTCCGCGTACGCGGCCATCTCTACCGCGGCCCGGTAGCGGGCGCTCAGCGACGCGGGTGTGGCACCGGGCTCGACGAGGTTGAGACGTACGACGGTCACGGGCATGGCGGAGCCCCCTTCACCGGGCGGACGGACGGGCGGACGCACGGGGTGCCGGTGAAGGGGGACATTAGCTGACGATGCGTCAGGTAACCAGGGTTGCGGCGCGGCGGGGGTGTCAGGCGGCGGTGCGGTGGGATGTCAGACGGCGGCGGGGGCCGGGTCCTCGGCGGCGGCCGGGACCGGGGCGACCGCCGGCTTCGGCAGGACCGTGTACAGCAGGAAGGCGATCACGACGGTGGCGACCCAGCCGAGGCCGTACTCGCCGACCGGGTTGTTCGCGGCCAGCGGCCCGGTGAACCAGTCGGACGTGGTGAACAGCAGCCCGCCCCCGAGCGCCACCGCCCAGGCCGCGACGGCGGCGGGGGAGACGCCGCCGCGGTACCAGTAGGCGCTGGTGCGCGTGGTGTCGACCAGCGCAGCGGGGTCGTACTCCTTGCGGCGCAGCATGTCCGCGCCGAAGACGCCGACCCAGGCCGAGAACGCGACCGCGAGCAGCGACAGGAAGGCGATGAAGGACCCCAGGAAGGAGGTCGCGGCCAGCATCAGGATGCCGCCGAAGACCAGCGAGATCACGGCGTTCACCGAGACCGCCCAGTGGCGCGGGACGCGGAAACCGAGGGTCTGCGCGGTGAAGCCCGCCGAGTACATCGACATCGCGTTGATCAGCAGCATGCCGACCAGGGCGATGAGGAGGTAGGGCACCGCGATCCACAGCGGCAGGATCTCGCCGAGGAAGGAGACCGGGTCGGCCGCCGAGGCCAGGTCCGGCGTGGAGACCGCCATGACCGCGCCCATCAGGACCATGGGCAGCACCACGATGCCGGCCCCGCCGATCGAGTTCCGCACGATCGCCGCCGACGACGCCGTACGCGGCAGGTAGCGCGTGAAGTCCGGCGACGACGGCACCCAGCTGATGCCGCCCGCGGCGATCATCCCCACACCGGTGATCATCATCGACGTCGAGCCCGCCGACCCGCCGAAGACCCGCCCCCAGTCCGTGTCCACGACCAGATAGCCGAGCACGAGCACGGAGAAGGCGCCGAAGAGGTACGTCGCCCACTTGTTGCATCTGCGCACGGCGCCGATCCCGAGACCCGAGATGGCGAACGTCGTGATCACGAAGAGCAGCAGGGTGACGACGATCAGGAACGTGTTGCTGTGCACGCCGAAGAGGATGTCCAGGACAGTGAGCAGGGCGTACGCGCCGGTCACCGCGTTGATCGTCTCCCAGCCCCAGCGGGCCACCCAGATCAGCGCCCCGGGCAGCAGATTCCCGCGCTGCCCGAAGACCGCCCGGGACAGCGCCATCCCGGGCGCGCCACCGCGCTTGCCCGCGATCCCGATCAGCCCGACCAGCCCGTACGACACGACCGGCGCCGCGACGCCGACCACGAGCGACTGCCAGAAGTTCAGTCCGTAGCTGACCGCCAGGCTCGCGCCCATGGTCAGCAGCAGCACGCTGATGTTGGCGGCGACCCAGGTCGGGAACAGCTCCCGGGTCCGCGCGGTGCGCTCGGCGTGCGGGACGGGTTCTATGCCACGGGTTTCGAGGCCGCCGTCGTGCGACGCGGTGGTGCTCGCGTTCGTGCTCTCGGTGGTGCTCATGGAGGGGGGATCCGTACCTCTCGATCGGCCCGGCGGGGGAGAGCCGGTGGGGGAAGCCGAAGGGGAGTAATCATCGTACTTTAAGACGAGTAGTGGCCCCTCGTGCCCTTATGTTCCTCGTCGGAAGCCACAAGGAGCCGTTTACGGGAGTCGTGGGACGCCCGCTGTGGAAGCCGCGAGCCGGGCCCGCTTGTGCACAGGCTCCACAGGCTCCACGGGCTTCTGTCCACAGGCTCCACAGGCTTCGCGCGCCCATGGCCGATACTGGGGGCGTTATGGAAACCGTCATCCTTGCTGTAGTCATCGCCGTGGTCGTGCTCGGCGCGATCGGCGGGCTCGTCATCGGCAGCCGCCGGCGGAAGCCGCTGCCCCCGCCGCCCCCGTCGACCCCCGACATCACCGCCCCCCCGGCCGAGCCGCACGTCGGCGACGAGGCCGAGACGCCGCGCGACGAAACGCGCAGATCGATCGAGGAGGTGGACCTCCCGGACGCGACGGCGCCGGCGCCCGTCGCCGTCGAGGAACCGCCCGTCGTCGAGGCACCCCCGATCGAGGTCCCGGAGCCGACCGCCGGGCGCCTGGTGCGCCTGCGCGCCCGCCTCTCCCGCTCGCAGAACGCCCTCGGCAAGGGGCTGCTCACGCTCCTCAGCCGCGAGCACCTGGACGATGACACCTGGGAGGAGATCGAGGACACGCTGCTGACCGCCGACGTCGGCGTGCAGCCCACCCAGGAGCTGGTCGATCGGCTGCGCGAGCGCGTGAAGGTGCTCGGCACCCGCACCCCCGAGGAGCTGCGCGGCCTGCTGCGCGAGGAGCTGCTCACGCTCCTCGTGCCCGAGTTCGACCGTGCCGTCAAGACCGACTCGAACCTGGACACCCCGGGCATCGTGATGGTCGTCGGGGTCAACGGCACCGGCAAGACCACCACCACCGGCAAGCTCGCGCGCGTGCTCGTCGCCGACGGCAGGAACGTGGTGCTCGGCGCCGCCGACACCTTCCGCGCCGCCGCCGCCGACCAGCTCCAGACCTGGGGCGAGCGCGTCGGCGCCCGCACCGTGCGCGGTCCCGAGGGCGGCGACCCCGCCTCGATCGCCTTCGACGCGGTCAAGGAGGGCATCCAGGAGGGCGCGGACGTCGTCCTCATCGACACCGCCGGACGGCTGCACACCAAGACCGGCCTCATGGACGAGCTCGGCAAGGTCAAGCGCGTCGTGGAGAAGCACGCGCCGCTGGACGAGATCCTGCTCGTCCTCGACGCCACCACCGGGCAGAACGGTCTGGTGCAGGCCCGCGTCTTCGCCGAGGTGGTCGACATCACCGGCATCGTGCTGACCAAGCTCGACGGCACCGCCAAGGGCGGCATCGTCATCGCCGTCCAGCGCGAGCTGGGTGTGCCGGTCAAGCTGGTGGGTCTGGGCGAGGGCGCCGACGACCTGGCGCCGTTCGAGCCCGAGGCGTTCGTGGATGCGCTCATCGGCGAGTAGCGGCGGCCGCCGCCGTCCCGCCCGGCGCCACGACGCGCGACAGGTACGACAGGTACGACAGCACGGACGCAGAGCCCCGCACCCGGGTACGACCGGGGGCGGGGCTCTGCGATGAGGGATGCCTCTTCGCGTGCCGGATGACCCCCGTCCACCCGGCACGCGAAGAGACCGGCCGCGCGGGCCGGACGCGGTCTACGCGCGCGAGCGGTGCGCCACGTAGGCCAGCGTCCCCAGCAGCAGCCGGGCCTGGGGAGGTCGCGTCGCCGAGTCGAGCGCCGGCGGACGCAGCCAGCGGACGGGGCCGAGCCCGCCGCGGTCGGAGGGCGGAGCCGTGACGAACGCGCCGGCGCCGAGGGCGTGCAGATCCAGGGCCGCGCCGTCCCAGCCCGTCCGGTACAGCAGCTCGGTCAGTCCGGCCGCGACACCCGGGGCGACGAAGAAGTGGGCGCGGCCGTCGGGCGTCGCCGACACCGGGCCCAGCGGGAGCCCCATCCGCTCGAGGCGGACGAGCGCGCGCCGCCCTGCGGGCTCGGCGACCTCGATCACGTCGAACGCGCGCCCCGCGGGGAGCATCACCGCCGCGCCGGGGAACTCGTCCCAGGCCCGTGTCACCTGATCCAGGGTGGCGCCGGCCGGGACGGTCGGAGCGAAGTCCAGGGGATGGGCGCCCGGTGCCCGGCAGTCGGCCTTGCCGCAGGAGCACACCCCGGCCGCGGCCCGGGCGCCGGGCACCACGTCCCAGCCCCACAGTCCGGTGAACTCGGCCACGGCGGTGCACTCCGAGGCGCGGCCGCGGCGCCGCGCGCCCGGCCGGATCTCGCGGATCCCCCGAGTGCCGCCGATCGTGAAGCCCATGCCCCCTCCAACGGGTCCAGCGCGCCGGTGGTTACGAAGCGGATGCTTGCTGTAACTCTCTGTTTCCGGCTTCCCTGAAGTCACGTGCGTCAGGCAGCGCGTAGAGGTGCCGCAGGTGGTGCGCATCGCTCCGTGCGCCCTCGCGTGCATCGTTTCGCTCGCCCCTGACTGCGCTGTGTCAAGTGAATCGCGTGATGGCCGCCGTGAGTTCATTCGAAGGGGTGGCGAATGGTGGCGTTTCCCGGATCGCCGTGGCTGCGTGCGTGATCGTAGGATTACTTTGAGTGCACGGGTCCTGGGGGCGCACGCACTTGTGGGTATGCCGGAGGCAACGCGGGTTCCCGTTCGAAGGGTGAGAACCACCGGACGCACGGCCGCGATCACCGGCATTCTGATAGGGCTTGGGCGCACACAGCGTGCAAGTGGTTTCAGGGATGGGGGCGTTCCAGTGGGCGGCAACGGCACAAGCACGGCGAACGCGGTGAACGCTGAGAAGCGCCCCAATCAATTGCTGGGCTCGTGGTTCGTCCGCAGCGGTTGGTCCAAGGGCGAGCTGGCCCGCCAAGTGAACCGCCGGGCGCGGCAGTTGGGCGCCAACCACATCTCCACGGACACCTCCCGCGTGCGCCGCTGGCTGGACGGCGAGAACCCGCGGGAGCCGATCCCGCGCATCCTGTCCGAGCTGTTCTCCGAGCGCTTCGGCTGCGTCGTGGCCGTCGAGGACCTGGGGCTGCGGGCCGCCCACCAGTCACCGTCCGTGTCCGGCGTCGACCTGCCCTGGACGGCCCCTCAGACGGTCGCGCTCATCAGCGAGTTCTCGCGCAGCGACCTCATGCTGGCCCGGCGCGGCTTCCTCGGCAGCTCACTCGCCCTCTCCGCGGGCCCCACCCTGATCGAACCGCTCCAGCGCTGGCTCGTGCCCGCACCCGCCGCCCCGGCGAGCGAGCCGGAGCCGCCCGCTTCCGCGCGCCGCGGCGGCCGGCTCTCCAAGCCCGAGCTCGACCTCCTCGAGTCCACCACCGTGATGTTCCGTCAGTGGGACGCGCAGTGCGGCGGCGGCCTGCGCCGCAAGGCCGTCGTGGGCCAGCTCCACGAGGTGACCGACCTGCTCCAGGAGCCCCAGCCGGAGGCCACCACCAAACGCCTCTTCAAGGTCGCCGCCGAACTGTCCGAGCTGGCCGGCTGGATGAGCTACGACGTGGGCCTCCAGCCCACCGCGCAGAAGTACTTCGTCCTCGCCCTGCACGCCGCCAAGGAAGCCGGCGACAAACCGCTCGGCTCGTACGTCCTGTCCAGCATGAGCCGGCAGATGATCCACCTCGGCCGGCCCGACGACGCCCTGGAACTCATCCACCTCGCCCAGTACGGCAGCCGCGACTGCGCGAGCCCGCGCACCCAGGCCATGCTGTATGCGATGGAGGCCCGCGCCTACGCGAACATCGGACAGCCCGGCAAATGCAAGCGCGCCGTCCGGATGGCCGAGGACACCTTCGCCGACGTCGGCGAGTGGGACGACCCGGACCCCGACTGGATCCGCTTCTTCTCCGAGGCCGAGCTGTACGGCGAGAACTCCCACTCCTTCCGCGACCTCGCCTACGTCGCGGGCCGCAGCCCCACCTACGCCTCCATGGCCGAACCCCTGATGCGCAAGGCCGTCGACCTCTTCGCCAAGGACCCCGAGCACCAGCGCTCGTACGCGCTGAACCTCATCGGCATGGCCACCGTGCACCTGCTCCAGCGCGAGCCCGAGCGCAGTACGGATCCGGCCAGGGAGGCCATGGTGATCGCCAAGAGAGTCCGGTCCGAGCGCGTGAACACCCGTATCCGAAAGACGGTCGACACGGCCGTCCGTGACTTCGGCGACCTCGGAGAGGTCATGGACCTGACCGACCAGCTCGCCGTCGACCTGCCCGAGACCGCCGAGGCGGTCTGACCCGGGGCCGCCGACGCGGCCCCCACCAGTACGCCGGCCGTGGCCGGCCGTCCCGAACTGCCCGACTCGGCTCCCCCATGCCAGGTCATCGGACGGCCCGCCGCGGCCGGTCCTTGTCTCCCCGCGGCAGGTTGCGCCACGATAACGATCGCTCCGCCCGGTATCAGGCAGTTCATGGACGCGTAACACGCACGGTGCCTTCGTCACTGCGGCGAAACATCGAGGGGCGTCGACGGAAACGGCGCTGCGCCAATCTCGTGGCGCATAACCGGCCCACCCCTCACATCCCGCTCAGGCTTCGCCCGCACGGGGCCGTACCAACGACGAGGAGACGCCGATGGCACCAGCCATCACGCTTGCCGCGGACGCACCCACGCTGTCCGCCGCCAACACCGGCTTCATGCTGATCTGTTCCGCCCTGGTGATGCTCATGACGCCGGGTCTGGCCTTCTTCTACGGAGGCATGGTCCGCGTCAAGAGCACCCTGAACATGCTGATGATGAGCTTCATCAGCCTGGGCATCGTCACCATCCTGTGGGTGATCTACGGCTTCTCGATCGCCTTCGGCACCGACAGCGGCTCGGTCGTCGGCTGGTCGTCCGACTTCGTCGGCTTCAGCGGCATCGGCAAGGTCGAGCTCTGGGACGGCTACACCATCCCGATCTACGTCTTCGCCGTCTTCCAGCTCATGTTCGCGATCATCACACCCGCCCTGATCAGCGGCGCCCTCGCGGACCGGGTCAAGTTCACCGCCTGGGCGCTGTTCATCGCCCTGTGGGCCACCATCGTCTACTTCCCGGTCGCGCACTGGGTCTGGGGCGCCGGCGGCTGGGCCTTCGACCTCGGCGTCATCGACTTCGCCGGCGGCACGGCCGTCCACATCAACGCCGGCGCCGCGGCCCTCGGCGTCATCCTCGTCATCGGCAAGCGCGTCGGCTTCAAGAAGGACCCGATGCGCCCGCACAGCCTCCCGCTGGTCATGCTCGGCGCCGGGCTGCTCTGGTTCGGCTGGTTCGGCTTCAACGCCGGCTCCTGGCTGGGCAACGACGACGGCGTCGGCGCGCTGATGTTCGTCAACACCCAGGTCGCCACCGCCGCCGCCATGCTCGCCTGGCTCGCCTACGAGAAGATCCGGCACGGCGCGTTCACCACCCTCGGCGCCGCCTCCGGCGCGGTCGCGGGCCTGGTCGCCATCACCCCGTCCGGCGGCGCGGTCTCCCCGCTCGGCGCGATCGCCGTCGGCGCCATCGCCGGTGTCCTGTGCGCCATGGCCGTCGGCCTCAAGTACAGGTTCGGCTACGACGACTCGCTCGACGTGGTCGGCGTCCACCTGGTCGGCGGCGTCGTCGGCTCCCTGCTCATCGGCTTCTTCGCCAGCGGCGGAGGCCAGTCCGACGTCAAGGGCCTCTTCTACGGCGGCGGCCTGGACCAGTTCTGGAAGCAGTGCGCCGGTGTCTTCGGCGTCCTCGCCTACTCCCTGGTCGTCTCCGCGCTCCTCGCCTTCGTCATCGACAAGACGATGGGCATGCGGGTCACCGAGGACGAAGAGGTCGCCGGTATCGACCAGGCGGAGCACGCCGAGACCGCATACGACTTCAGCGGCGCCGGCGCCGGCGGCGGCGCGGCCCGCACCGCCACGACCGCCCCGGCCCAGGAGAGCGCGAGCAGCAGCGCGAGCAAGAAGGTGGACGCATGAAGCTCATCACCGCCGTCGTCAAGCCCCACCGGCTCGACGAGATCAAGGAAGCCCTCCAGGCCTTCGGAGTGCACGGCCTCACCGTCACCGAGGCCAGCGGCTACGGCCGCCAGCGGGGACACACCGAGGTCTACCGTGGCGCCGAGTACACCGTCGACCTGGTACCCAAGATCCGTATCGAGGTACTGGCCGAGGACGACGACGCCGAACAGCTCATCGATGTCGTGGTGAAGGCCGCCCGCACGGGCAAGATCGGTGACGGCAAGGTCTGGTCCCTCCCGGTCGACACGGCCGTGCGCGTCCGGACCGGCGAGCGCGGCCCGGACGCGCTGTAAATCGAACCGAGGATGACGGAACAGGGAGTCGCCGGGTGACGAGTACGGACAGGCCCACCGAAGCAGAGGGCTCGGAACCCGGCGGCTACGCGGCGGCCCGGCTGCGCCTCCTCCAGGAGAAGGCGCGGTCCGGGCCGCCGCGCCGTACCGCTCTCGCGGGGCTCACCGACGACTGGCTCGCCGGCCTCTTCGACGCCGGCGCCGCAGGGCTCCGCGGCATCTCCCTGATCGCCGTCGGCGGCTACGGCCGCGGCGAACTCTCCCCGCGCAGCGACCTCGACCTGCTGCTCCTGCACGACGGCTCCGACACCGCCGCCGTCGCCGCCCTCGCCGACCGCCTCTGGTACCCCGTCTGGGACCTCGGCCTCGACCTCGACCACTCCGTCCGCACACCCGCCGAGGCCCGCAGAACCGCAGGCGAGGACCTCAAGGTCCAGCTCGGCCTCCTCGATGCCCGCCACCTCGCCGGCGACCTCGGACTCACCGCCGCACTGCGCACCGCCGTCCTCGCCGACTGGCGCAACCAGGCACCCAAACGCCTGCCCGAACTCCAGGAACTCTGCGCCGCGCGAGCCGAACGCCAGGGCGAACTGCAATACCTCCTCGAACCCGACCTCAAGGAGGCCCGCGGCGGACTGCGCGACGCCACCGCACTGCGCGCCGTCGCCGCCTCCTGGCTCGCCGACGCACCCCGCGAAGGACTCGCCGACGCCCGGCGCACCCTTCTCGACGTCCGCGACGCCCTCCACCTGACCACCGGCCGCGCCACCGACCGCCTCGCCCTCCAGGAACAGGACCAGGTCGCCGCCGAACTCGGCCTCCTCGACGCCGACACCCTCCTGCGCCAGGTCTACGAGGCCGCCCGCGTCATCTCGTACGCCAGCGACGTCACCTGGCGCGAGGTCGGCCGTGTCCTCAGGGCGCGCGCCGTGCGACCCCGGCTGCGCGCGCTCCTCGGCGGCGCCAAACCCACCCCCGAGCGCTCCCCGCTCGCCGAAGGCGTCGTCGAACAGGACGGCGAGGTCGTCCTCGCCCGCGCCGCACGCCCCGAACGCGACCCCGTGCTCCCGCTGCGCGCCGCCGCCGCGGCCGCCCAGGCCGGGCTGCCGCTCTCCCTGCACGCCGTCCGCCGGATGGCCGCCGCCGTCCGCCCGCTGCCCACCCCCTGGCCCGCCGAGGCCCGCGAGCAGCTCGTCACCCTGCTCGGCTCGGGCCGCCCGACCGTCGACGTCTGGGAGGCGCTGGAGGCCGAAGGGCTCATCACCCGGCTGCTGCCCGACTGGGAACGGGTGCGCTGCCGGCCGCAGCGCAACGCCGTGCACATCTGGACCGTCGACCGCCACCTGATCGAGACCGCCGTCCGCGCCTCCGAGCTGACCCGCCGGGTCGGCCGCCCCGACCTCCTGCTTGTCGCCGCGCTGCTGCACGACATCGGCAAGGGCTGGCCCGGCGACCATTCCGTCGCCGGCGAGATCATCGCCAAGGACGTCGCCGCCCGCATCGGCTTCGACCGCACCGACGCCGCCGTCCTCGCCACCCTCGTCCGCCACCACCTGCTGCTCGTCGAGACGGCCACCCGGCGCGACCTGGAGGACCCCGCCACCGTCCGCTCCGTCGCCGAGGCCGTCGGCACCCAGAGCGCCCTCGAACTGCTGCACGCCCTGACCGAGGCGGACGCGCTGGCCACCGGACCGGCCGCCTGGTCGTCCTGGCGCGGCTCCCTCGTCGCCGACCTGGTCAAACGCGTCTCCGCCGTCCTCGCGGGCGACGACCCCGGCACCCCCGATACGGCCGCCCCCACCGCCGAGCAGGAACGGCTCGCCATCGAGGCGTTCCGCACCGGCGGACCCGTACTGGCGCTGCGGGCGCAGACCGAACCGCCCCTCGAACCGCCCGCCGAACAGCCACCGGGCGGACCCGAGCCGCTCGGCGTGGAACTGCTGATCGCCGTCCCCGAGCAGGCCGGCGTGCTGCCCGCCGTGGCAGGCGTCCTCGCCATGCACCGGCTGACCGTGCGCACCGCCGAGCTGCGCGTCCTCGACCTGCCCGACGGCGTCCGCGGCTCCGTCCTGCTGCTCAACTGGCGGGTCGCCGCCGAGTACGGCTCCCTGCCGCAGGCGGCCCGGCTCCGCGCCGACCTCGTCCGCGCCCTCGACGGGTCGCTGGACGTCGCGGGACGGCTCGCCGAGCGCGACGCCGCCTACCCCCGGCGCCGCGGGACGGTCGCGCCGCCGCCCCGGGTCACCGTCGCGCCGGCCGCCTCACGGCACGCCACGGTCATCGAGGTACGCGCCCAGGACGCCCCCGGACTGCTCTTCCGCATCGGCCGCGCACTGGAGGAGGCGAAGGTACGGGTACGGAGCATGCACGTCTCCACGCTCGGCGCCAACGCCGTGGACGCCTTCTACGTCACCGGCCCCGAGCCCGGCCCACTGCCGGGCGAGGAGGCGGTGACGGTGACACGGGCACTGGAGGAGACGCTGCGGGCGTGACCTGGTGACCTTGCGAGTCGTTGAGCCGCGTGTTTCTCCGCCCTCTGCGGAGATGGTCCACCGGCGCAGCACGTGCTGAAGATGGGCAATGACCGCTCCCCACGCATGTGGGGCTGGCCCTCGCCGCGATAGTTCCACCGGCGGGGGCCGACTTGTTGCCGCGGCCGGATACTCTGGAGGGCAACCCAGACTGCCCCCGACCTTCGAGGACCGACGAGCGCCGTGTTCGATACCCTCTCCGACCGCCTCAGCGCGACTTTCAAATCTCTCCGCGGGAAAGGCAGGCTCTCCGAGGCTGACATCGACGCCACCGCGCGCGAGATCCGTATCGCGCTGCTCGAGGCCGACGTGGCGCTCCCTGTCGTCCGCGCGTTCATCAAGAACGTCAAGGAGCGTGCCCTCGGCGCCGAGGTGTCCCGCGCGCTGAACCCCGCCCAGCAGATCGTCAAGATCGTCAACGAAGAGTTGATCACGATCCTGGGCGGCGAGACCCGTCGGCTGCGCTTCGCCAAGAACCCGCCCACCGTGATCATGCTCGCGGGTCTCCAGGGTGCCGGTAAGACCACCCTGGCGGGCAAGCTCGGCCGGTGGCTGAAGGAGCAGGGCCACTCGCCGCTCCTCGTCGCCGCCGACCTCCAGCGCCCGAACGCGGTGAACCAGCTCAGCGTCGTCGCCGAGCGCGCGGGCGTCGCCGTCTACGCCCCGGAGCCGGGCAACGGCGTGGGCGACCCGGTCAAGGTCGCCAAGGACTCCATCGAGTTCGCGAAGACCAAGGTCCACGACATCGTGATCGTGGACACCGCCGGCCGCCTGGGCATCGACCAGGAGCTGATGCGGCAGGCCGCGGACATCCGTGACGCGGTCTCGCCGGACGAGATCCTCTTCGTCGTCGACGCGATGATCGGTCAGGACGCGGTCAACACCGCCGAGGCCTTCCGCGACGGCGTCGGCTTCGACGGCGTCGTGCTGTCGAAGCTCGACGGTGACGCTCGCGGTGGTGCCGCGCTGTCGATCGCCTCGGTGACCGGCAAGCCGATCATGTTCGCGTCGAACGGCGAGAAGCTCGACGACTTCGACGCGTTCCACCCCGACCGGATGGCTTCGCGCATCCTCGACATGGGTGACCTGCTCACCCTGATCGAGCAGGCGGAGAAGACGTTCAGCCAGGAAGAGGCCGAGAAAATGGCCTCCAAGCTGGCGTCCAAGAAGGGTCAGGACTTCACGCTCGACGACTTCCTGGCCCAGATGGAGCAGGTCAGGAAGATGGGCAGCATCAGCAAGCTGCTCGGCATGCTCCCCGGCATGGGCCAGATCAAGGACCAGATCCAGAACCTGGACGAGCGCGACGTCGACCGCACGGCCGCGATCATCAAGTCGATGACCCCGGCCGAGCGCCAGGAGCCGACGCTCATCAACGGCTCGCGCCGTGCCCGTATCGCCAAGGGTTCCGGCGTCGAGGTCAGCGCCGTGAAGAACCTGGTGGAGCGGTTCTTCGAGGCCCGCAAGATGATGTCCCGCATGGCCCAGGGCGGCGGCATGCCGGGGATGCCCGGGATGCCGGGCATGGGCGGCGGACCCGGCCGGACCAAGAAGAAGCAGAAGCAGGCCAAGGGCAAGCAGCGCTCCGGCAACCCGATGAAGCGCAAGCAGCAGGAGCAGGAGGAGGCCGCCCGCCGCGAGAGCGCGGGCCAGGGCGGCAACGCCTTCGGCCTGCCGCAGCAGGGCGCCCAGGACTTCGAACTCCCCGACGAGTTCAAGAAGTTCATGGGCTGACCGGACCTCCCGTTCCGGACCGTGCCGTACGCCGCTGGGGGCGCCCCTTCGAAGGAAGGGGCGCCCCCAGCGCATGTACGGGTGCCCGCGCGGGGGCCGCTTCCTGCTTGACGGCGAACTTCCAGATGTAGGGCTCGCCGCCCTCCTCGGACCAGTGCACCTCGACGGACTTCGTGTCCGGGGGCACCAGGTACGCCCCGCAGAAGACGTGGCTCTCGCCCTGCTTCCAGCTGCTGATGTCGTACTGGTCCTCGCAGCCCTCGGTGTCCGCCTCGGGGGAGCCGATGCAGGTCGCGCTGCGCCCGCCGTCGGTGCAGATCTCGGTGCCGCCGTACGTGCGGGACCCGGCCGTGAGGTTCGGACCGCTGCTGTGCGTGAACTTCACGTGGGCGATGGCGAGCGCCTTGCCCTTGGCGGCCTCCTTGTTCCGCATCAGTTGCCGAGCGTCGGCCTCGGTGCCGAGGTCGGCCTTCTCGGCGGCGATCTCGTAGGTGACTTCGCCGTCGGCCTCCTGGACCTTCCCCGTGACGCTCTCGCCGGTGTCCAGCGCCGCCCCCATCCCGGCGGCCTCGGCCTGTGACGTCTCGGCTTCGGGCTCGACGTCGCCGTCGCGTCGGCGTGTTTCTGTGGATGCCGGTCCGGTACGGGCCGAGGAACGCCGGCGCTCAGGGCGTCCGGGCGATCAGGTACCGGAAGACGTTGGTCATCCACACCGTCCCGTCCTTGCGCACGTACGCGTGGAGGGACTCCTTGAGCTCCTTGTCGACCTGCGACTGGTCGGTCGCCGTGATCGCCGCGTCGAACAGCCCCGTCGACAGCAGTCCCCGGACCGCGCTGGCGATGTCGGCGTAGCCGAAGGGGCAGGCGACGCGTCCGGAGCCGTCCGGTTTGAGACCGGCCCGCTGGGCGATGTCCTCGAGGTCGTCGCGGAGCGCGGGATGCCAACTGCCCGCTCCCCGCAGCGGAACGGCCAGTTTGGTGGCGATCCGCAGCACCGACGAGGTGGCGCAACGTTCCGGCGGACCCCAGCCGGCCAGCACGACGGGCGCGCCGCGCCGGGCGAGCGGTGCCGCCGCCGTCAGGAGGTCCCCGAGCTTTTCCGAGTCCCGTGCCGCGCAGCCGATCGGCTCGAAGGCGGTCACGACGGTGTACGCGGGAGCGTCGGGATCGGTCAGATCCGTCGGCTTGCCCTCGACGATGCGGGCGTCCCCGCGCGCCGGCGTGCGCCATGCCTCCGGCAGCACCCGCGTCCGCGCGAGCGCCAGCCGCTCGGGCGCCGAGGCGTCGAGCCCGGTGACCGAGGCGCCCCGCGACGCCGCCATCAGCAGGGCGAGCCCCGAACCGCAGCCGAGGCCGAGCAGCCGGGTTCCCCTGCCCACTTCCAGCCGGTCGTAGACGGCCTCGTAGAGCGGAACCAGCATCCGCTCCTGGATTTCGGACCAGTCACGCGCGCGTGCACACTGATCCACGCGAGGGGTGTGTCCCGCGTGAGCCGGTTGCTGCCGCACGAGCGTTGGTGTCATCGAAAGTGCCCCAATCCGCCGAGAGTTGCCGCTGTGCCCTGATCCTTGGCCCCCCGTGCAGTGCGCCGCACTTCCCCCGTATGCCAGGTAACTGCGCGCCAGTCGTGGAGTCCAGAGGTTCTGGGCATCCGCTTGCGGGCTGTCCAGAGGTTGTGCGCGTCCGCTCGCGCGCTGTCCGGACATGGCGCCGCGCGCCGAGGGGTGCGCGGGCGCGGAAAGTGCCGCGCGGCACGGGGGCCGCACCCGTACCATGCGCGGCATGGCAAAGGCCCCTGTCCTCACGCCTCGGGCGGACGACTTCCCACGCTGGTACCAGGACCTGATCACCAAGGCCGAACTGGCCGAGAACGGACCGGTGCGCGGCACCATGGTCATCCGGCCGTACGGGTACGGGCTGTGGGAGCGGATGCAGCAGGAGCTGGACGCCCGGATCAAGGCGGCGGGCGCCCGTAACGCGTACTTCCCGCTGTTCATCCCGCAGTCGTACCTGACGCGGGAGGCCGAGCACGTCGAGGGCTTCGCCCCGGAGCTCGCGGTCGTCACCCACGGCGGCGGCAAGAGGCTGGAGGAGCCGGTCGTCGTCCGCCCCACCTCCGAGACGATCGTCAACGAGTACTTCGCCAAGTGGGTGCAGAGCTACCGAGACCTGCCGCTGCTGATCAACCAGTGGGCGAACGTGGTGCGCTGGGAGATGCGCCCGCGCGTGTTCCTGCGCACCACGGAGTTCCTCTGGCAGGAGGGGCACACCGCGCACGCCACCTACGAGGACGCCCGGGACTACGCGGCCCGTATCCACGAGCGGGTGTACGCGGACCTCATGGTGAACGTGCTGGGCATCGACGTGGTCCTGGGGCGCAAGACGCGCGCCGAGCGGTTCGCGGGAGCCGTCAACACCCTGACGCTCGAGGCCATGATGGGTGACGGCAAGGCCCTCCAGATGGGCACGAGCCACGAACTCGGCCAGAACTTCGCCCGCGCCTTCAACACCCGCTATCTGTCCCGGGACGGCGGTCAGGAGCTGGTCTGGCAGACCTCCTGGGGCGCCTCGACCCGCATGGTGGGTGGCCTGATCATGTCGCACGGCGACGACAGCGGGTTGCGGGTGCCGCCGCGCCTGGCCCCCGTGCAGGCCGTGGTCCTCGCGATCAAGGGGGACGAGGCGGTTCTGGCCAAGGTCCGCGAGATCGGCGACCGGCTGGCCGCGGCGGGCGTACGCGTCGAGGTGGACGACCGCACCGACACCCCCTTCGGCCGCCGCGCCGTCGACTGGGAGCTCAAGGGCGTGCCCGTCCGGGTCGAGGTCGGGCCGCGTGACCTGGAGAGCGGGACGGTGATGCTCGCGCGGCGGATCCCCGGGGGCAAGCAACCCGTCGCCGCCGACGCGCTCGCCGCCTTGCTGCCCGCCGTCCTGGAGGAGGACCAGGCGCTGCTGCTGCGGCAGTCACGGGAGCGCCGCGAGTCCCGTACGGCGGACGTCGCGACGGTCGGGGAGGCCGTCGAGGCGGCCTCGGCCGGCGGCTGGGCCCGCATTCCGTGGTCCGACCTGGGCGAAGCCGGGGAGGCCCGACTGGCCGAACACGCCGTGACCGTACGGTGTCTCGTGGCCGAGGACGGGTCGGTCCCGGAGGCCGACGACGCACCCGGTAACGTCGCCGTCGTGGCGCGCTCCTACTAGGCGGACCCGTGGCTCGGCCGGGGCGCGCGGAGGGCGGCCGAAACGCCTCTTGCGCGTCCGATGACTCCACTCGCCCCGGCGCGCGGACCCCGGATACGCGCGGGGGCGTACGAGTGGCTACGTACCGGCTGGGTGCGAACTGTGAGGCTTCTCCGCAGATCAGCGCACCCGCCCTCGTCAGGACGCATCAGCGACAACTGACGGGTACGTGCAAATTATTTGGGATGCCCCGGAATAGGAACACAGAGGCACCCCGGCTCGTTGTCACGACGTGAGCACGACACCACCTGTTCTCGCCGCAGAGCTGGCAGGGGCGTGGGCCGACATTCAGCGGCACCACCCCGAGCTGCCCGATCTTGCCGCGCCAGAGTCCCTGATCGGGGAATCGTCGTCCGCCTGCGGACACGAGCTCTCCTTCGAACGGCTGCTTCACGAAGCAGTCCACGGCATCGCCGCCGCCCGTGGCATCCGCGACACCTCACGGGCAGGCCGCTACCACAACCGCAGATTCCTCGCGATCGCCGAGGAGCTGGGCCTTGACCATCCGGACGAGCCGCATCCCAGCAGCGGCTTCTCCCTGGTCTCGCTCAACCCCGAGGCGAAGCGGCGCTACCGCCCGACGATCGAGCGCCTGCAGCGCGCCCTGAAGGCGCACACCGCGGCGACGGCCTCCGACACGGGCCGCAGCTTCCGCGGTCCGGCCGCCCGGCACGGCTCCTCCGGAGGAGGTGTCCGGGTCAAGGCGGTCTGCGACTGCGGGCGCAACGTCCGGGTCGTCCCGTCGGTGCTGGCACAGGCGCCGATCGTGTGCGGGGGATGCGGCAAGCCCTTCCGGATCCCGGAGGTGGTGGGCGCGGCGGCAGGCTGAGGTGCGGCTGCTCGTGGCAGCCGTACCCGGCCGGCCGGGTCGGGGGATCCGGCCGAGGCCGAATCGCGCCGGAAGGGCACGAGGGGGAGGGGGACACAAGGGGGATCAAGGGGGACGGGGGATACGCACACGAGAGCGGTACCCGTGAGCGCCGGGCGGCAGCTGTGCCCGGGGGCCGGCGCCGGGTGCCGCCGAGGCGTGCGCGGGAGTGCGGGCGGGGGCCCGGGCGGGTGAAGGCGCCCCGCCGGGATGTGGCACAATGGCTAGCTGTACTCGACAGCCGCACAGGACCCCTCTCTCCTCCGGCTGACGCGTCCATCGGGCACTCGGGTACCGCAACCCCACGCGGCCATCTCGCCGTGCCCAACCACGTCAAGACCAGGAGACACCACTCCCGTGGCAGTCAAGATCAAGCTGAAGCGTCTGGGCAAGATCCGTTCGCCTCACTACCGCATCGTCGTCGCCGACTCCCGTACCCGCCGTGACGGCCGGGCCATCGAGGAGATCGGTCTGTACCACCCGGTGCAGAACCCGTCGCGCATCGAGGTCGACGCGGACCGCGTCGCCTACTGGCTGGGTGTCGGCGCGCAGCCGACCGAGCCCGTGCTCGCGATCCTCAAGAAGACCGGCGACTGGCAGAAGTTCAAGGGCGAGCCCGCCCCGGCTCCGCTGCTCGTCGCCGAGCCCAAGGCCACGCGCCCGTCGTTCGACGCCCTGGGCGGCGACGACGAGGGCAAGGGTGAGGCCATCACCCAGAAGAAGAAGGCCGAGAAGAAGGACGACGCTGCGGCCGAGTCCTCCTCGTCTGAGTCGACCGAGGCCTGAGCATGCTCGAGGAGGCTCTCGAGCACCTCGTGAAGGGCATCGTCGACAACCCCGACGACGTGCAGGTCGCCTCGCGCAACCTGCGCCGTGGACGCGTGCTCGAGGTCAGGGTCCACCCCGACGACCTCGGCAAGGTGATCGGCCGCAACGGCCGCACCGCGCGCGCCCTGCGTACCGTCGTAGGGGCCATCGGCGGCCGCGGCGTCCGTGTCGACCTCGTCGACGTGGACCACGTTCGCTGACGTAGCAGACAGCACCGGCTCGGGCCGGGGAAGGCTTGCGAGCCCTCCCCGGCCCGCAGTCGTCTGCGCGCCCGTTCCGGCGGTTCGGGATGTAATGCCGGTAGGCACACGACAGGAGATCAAGCACAGTGCAGCTGGTAGTCGCTCGCGTCGGCCGCGCCCACGGCATCAAGGGCGAGGTCACCGTCGAGGTACGCACCGACGAGCCGGAGCTCAGGCTCGGCCCCGGCGCCGTCCTGGCCACGGACCCCGCCTCGGCCGGTCCGCTGACCATCGAGACGGGCCGCGTGCACAGCGGCCGTCTGCTCCTGCGCTTCGAGGGCGTACGGGACCGCAACGGCGCCGAGGCGCTGCGCAACACCCTGCTCATCGCCGACGTGGACCCGGACGAGACGCCCGAGGACCCGGACGAGTACTACGACCACCAGCTCATGGACCTCGACGTCGTCACGGCCGACGGCACCGAGGTCGGTCGGATCACCGAGATCTCGCACCTGCCCTCGCAGGACCTGTTCGTGGTGGAGCGGCCCGACGGCAGCGAGGTGCTGATCCCCTTCGTCGAGGAGATCGTCACCGGGATCGACCTCGCGGAGCAGCGCGCGGTCATCGACCCGCCGCCCGGCCTGATCGACGACCGCGCCGAGGTCGCCTCCGCGCGCGACGCGGAGGAAGCCCCCGAGGGCGGCGCCTGATGCGGCACGCCACCCTCCGGGTAGACGTGGTCACCATCTTTCCCGAGTACCTGGAACCCCTGAACGTCTCGCTCGTCGGCAAGGCACGCGCGCGTGGGCAGCTCGATGTGCGCGTGCACGACCTGCGGCAGTGGACCTACGACCGGCACAACACGGTCGACGACACCCCGTACGGCGGCGGTCCCGGGATGGTCATGAAGACCGATCCCTGGGGCGACGCCCTGGACACCGTCCTGGCGGACGGTTACGAGACGGGCTCCCGGGGACCCGCTCTGGTGGTGCCCACGCCCAGTGGGCGCCCCTTCACCCAGAAACTCGCCGTGGAGCTCTCCGAGCGTCCCTGGCTGGTCTTCACGCCCGCCCGCTACGAGGGCATCGACCGCCGCGTCATCGACGAGTACGCCACCCGGATACCCGTCTACGAGGTGTCCATCGGCGACTACGTGCTGGCCGGCGGTGAGGCGGCCGTCCTGGTCGTCACGGAGGCCGTGGCGCGGCTGCTGCCCGGCGTCCTCGGCAACGCGGAGTCCCACCGGGACGACTCGTTCGCCCCCGGGGCCATGGCCAGCCTCCTGGAGGGGCCCGTCTACACCAAGCCGCCCCGGTGGCGCGGCCGTGAGATCCCCGAGGTGCTGCTCAGCGGCCACCATGGGAAGATCGCGCGCTGGCGCCGTGACGAGGCGCTCAGGCGCACCACCGCGAACCGTCCGGACCTCATCGAGCGCTGCGATCCGGCGGCCTTCGACAAGAAGGACCGCGAGATGCTCTCGATCCTCGGCTGGGCGCCGGATCCCGAGGGTGCCCCGCACGGTCGATTTTGGCGCAGGCCGGAGGCCGTGGAAGAATAGACCGCTGTTGTACGTCGTCCGGCGTGCGCCCCTGCCACAGGGGGACACGACGCCCGTCCCGACGAGGACAGCACATTTCCTGGAACACCGACTTCCGTCGATGACCTGTGGCATCGCCGAAGAAAGCAGACGACATGTCTCACCTTCTCGACTCCGTCGACAGCGCTTCGCTGCGCAGCGACATCCCGGCCTTCCGCCCGGGTGACACCGTCAACGTCCACGTGCGCGTCATCGAGGGCAACCGCTCCCGTGTGCAGCAGTTCAAGGGTGTTGTCATCCGCCGCCAGGGCGCCGGTGTCCGCGAGACCTTCACGGTCCGCAAGGTCTCGTTCTCCGTCGGCGTCGAGCGCACCTTCCCGGTGCACACCCCGATCGTCGAGAAGATCGAGCTCGTCACCCGCGGTGACGTCCGTCGCGCCAAGCTGTACTACCTCCGTGAGCTGCGCGGCAAGGCCGCGAAGATCAAGGAGAAGCGCGACAACTGAGTCAGCGCACGGCGTCCTGATCCGGCCGGATAACATCTGGCCGCGATGGACACCGAAGCACAGCACGTGGAACGCGACCGTTCCTCCCGCCCATCTGTGTCCGAGGAGATCTCGGACACAGAGGGTTCGGAGGGGCGGTCGCGTTCTGCGTTGGTACAGCGGCTCGCCGACCGTCTCCCGGGCGGGCGCATCACTCTCACCCTGCTGGTCTGCCTGCTGTTTCTCTTTCTCCTGGGCACCTTCGTCGTGCAGCCGTTCGAGATTCCCAGCAGTTCCATGCAGCCGGGATTGAGGATCGGGGACCGCGTTCTCGTAAATAAGTTGGCGTACCGTTTCGGTGCCGAGCCGCAGCGGGGCGATGTCGTGGTGTTCGACGGTACGGGGTATTTCGGTGATGCCGACTACGTCAAGCGTGTGGTCGGTGTGGGCGGCGACCATGTGGTCTGCTGCGACAAGGAGGGGAGGGTGGCGGTGAACGGCCGGTCGGTCGACGAGACGGCGTTCCTGTACGCGGGGGACCGCCCGTCCGGTGTGCCATTCGACGTCGTCGTGCCCGACGGCACTCTCTTCCTGCTCGGCGACCACCGCGACGACTCCAGCGACTCCCGCGACCGTCTGGGCTCGCCGGGCGGCGGGATGGTCCCGGTGGAGCAGGTGATCGGCAGAGCCGACTGGATCGCCTGGCCCGCCGGTCACTGGACCCGGCTGGAGCGACCCGACGCCTACGCGCGCGTGCCCGCCGCGGACGGTGCCCATGGGTAATCGCGGCAAACCGCGCGGAGCCCCCAGCACCGCCGCCGACAATCTGCTGCCCACCGGCTCCCGGCGGGCCGGCGGCGCCGCCCGCCCCGGCCGGGCCGAGCGGCGCAAGCTCGCCCGCAAGGTCAAGCGGCGCAGACGCCGTTCCGCGATCAAGGAGATCCCCCTCCTCATAGGCGTAGCGGTGCTGATCGCGCTGGTGCTGAAGACGTTCCTGGTGCAGGCCTTCGTGATCCCGTCGGGCTCCATGGAGAACACCATCCAGATCGGCGACCGGGTCCTCGTCGACAAGCTCACCCCCTGGTTCGGTTCCAAGCCGCAACGCGGTGACGTGGTCGTCTTCCAGGACCCGGGGAACTGGCTCGCGGGCGAGAAGACCACCCCGAAGAACGACCCCGTCGTCGTCAAGCAGGTCAAGGAGGGCCTGACCTTCATCGGCCTGCTGCCCTCGGACAACGACAAGGACCTGATCAAGCGGGTTGTCGCGGTCGGCGGCGACACGGTCAAGTGCTGTGACGCGCAGGGCAGGGTGACCGTCAACGGGACGCCCCTGGAGGAGCCCTATATCCACCCGGGCAACAAACCGTCGGCGTTCGACTTCGAGATGACCGTGCCCCAGGGACGCCTGTGGGTCATGGGGGACCACCGCGCCAACTCCGCCGACTCCCGCTACCACCGCTCCGACAAATACGGCGGCACCGTCTCGGAGGACTCCGTCGTCGGCCGCGCCATGGTCATCGCCTGGCCGCTCGGCCACTGGACCCGGCTGAAGGAACCGGACACGTATGCCTCCGTGTCCACAGGGTCGGCCACCGCTCTCGGCCCGTCGCATAGGGTGGCGTCCGCGGATCGATACGGATTGATCCCCCTCCCGAGCCCTGCGGAACTCCCGCTCGTTATGGGAGTGGTGGGCCTGCGCCGGATGCGGCGCGGGCGGCGGCACGGACTGAGGAGTGGATGTGGGGGATTTGGCGGTCGGCGCACGATCCGGACACGAAGGCCCGGAAGAGCGGCCGGAGCGGGACGGCGACGCGGCTCCCCCCGCGGTGGAGCACGGCGCCGGCGCCGGCCCGGACTCCGCGAGTGAGCCCGTCGGTGCCGGGGACGGCCCGCCGCGGGCCGGGCGGGACGGCGAGGAGCCCAAGGGGGCCAAGGACCCGAAGAAGCAGCGGTCGTTCTGGAAGGAACTGCCGCTCCTCGTCGGCATCGCGCTGGTGCTCGCCCTGTTGATCAAGACCTTCCTGGTCCAGGCGTTCTCGATCCCCTCGGACTCGATGCAGAACACCCTGCAACAGGGCGACCGGGTGCTGGTCGACAAGCTGACCCCGTGGTTCGGCTCGGAGCCCGAGCGCGGCGAGGTCGTCGTCTTCCACGACCCCGACGAGTGGCTGGCGGGCGAGCCCACGCCGAACCCGAACGCCCTGCAGACGGCCCTGAGCTGGATCGGCCTGATGCCGTCCGCCGAGGAGAAGGACCTGATCAAGCGGGTCGTCGGCGTCGCGGGCGACACCATCCAGTGCGAGGGCTCGGGCCCGCTGAAGGTCAACGGCAAGGCGCTGAACGAGCCGTACGTCTACGCGGGGAACACCCCGTGCAGCGTCGACGACCAGGGCGGCCAGTTCAAGGTGACCGTGCCCAAGGGCAAGATCTGGGTGATGGGCGACCACCGGCAGAACTCGCTGGACTCCCGCTACCACCAGCAGGACAAGAACGACGGCTTCGTGCCGGTCGGCAACGTGGTGGGCCGCGCCGTCGTGATCGCCTGGCCGCCCACCCGGTGGAACACGCTGCCGGTGCCCGACACCTTCGACCAGAACCTGAGCGCGGCCGCTCCGGGCGCCCTCGGACTGGCCGGCGCGGTGCCGCTGGTGCTGTGGCGCCGGCGGCGGACGAACGCCGTCAACACCAGGGTTACCGGGCGCGGTACCGCCGGGTAGGGTGCCGTCCCAGATCGCCGATCTTCCGCGGCCCGCGCCCCGGGCCGCGACAGGTCGAATCTCCGAGCTGGGGAGCACTGGGATGAGCAGCACGACAGGCCGTACGGACGAGGGCCGCGGACGGCTCGGCAGCACGCTGTCGGGATTGGCCGTGGCCCTCGGCTGTGTGCTCTTCCTCGGTGGGTTCGTCTGGGGCGCCATCGTCTATCAGCCGTACACGGTGCCGACCGAGTCCATGTCTCCGACCATCGCCGCCGGAGACCGCATCCTGGCCGAGCGGATCGACGGCGGTGAGGTCAAGCGCGGTGACGTCGTCGTGTTCCAGCAGAAGTCCTGGGGCGACATGCTGATGGTCAAGCGGGTCGTCGCGGTCGGCGGCGACACGGTCGCCTGCTGCACCGACGACAAGCTGAGCGTCAATGGCAAGAAGATCGACGAACCGTATCTGCCCGAGGGGCAGGCGGCCGAGTCGAAGAAGATCCCGACCGTCACGGTCCCCGAGGGGCGGCTGTTCCTGCTCGGTGACGAGCGCAGCGGTTCGCTGGACTCCACGGCCCACCTCACCGAGGCTGGCAGCGGCTCGGTGCCGCGCAGCGCCGTGCAGGGCAGGGTGGAGGCCGTGGCCTGGCCCATGAACGGCTCCCTGGAGCGCCCGACGGGCTTCGAGGCCCTGGGCGCGATCTCCTCGCCGGGCCCGCTGCGGCTGATCCTGGCGGCCGTGGTGATCGGCGCGGTGCTGGTCCTCGGCGGCGCCGCCTACGGTCCCATCGCCAAGCGTGCGAGCCGTCGCGGGTCGGCGCGGACGGAGCCCGCCGGTGCCCGCTGACACGTCCTACGACGGAGGGGCACGGGAGGCGCGGCAGGACGGGCTCCGGCAGGACGCGCTGCGGAAGGTCGCCCGGGTAGTGCTCCTCGACCCCGAGGAGCGCATCCTGCTGTTGCACGGCCACGAGCCGGAGAACCCCGCCGACGACTGGTGGTTCACGCCCGGCGGTGGCCTGGAGGGCGACGAGACGCACGAGGAGGCCGCGCTGCGGGAGCTCACGGAGGAGACCGGCATCACCGAGGTCGACCTCGGCCCGGTGCTGTGGCGGCGGACGTGTTCCTTCCCGTTCGCCGGGCGCCGCTGGGACCAGGACGAGTGGTACTTCCTGGCCCGTACGACGCAGACCGCGGTCGCCGCCGCCGGGCTGACGGAGCTGGAGCGGCGCAGCGTCGCCGGAGCGCGCTGGTGGACGTGCCGGGAACTGACCGAGGCACATGAGACGGTGTATCCGACCAGACTCGCCGGGCTGCTGCGCAGGCTGCTCGACGAGGGTCCTCCGGCCAGGCCCGAGGTTCTCGACACGGAAATCGTCTAGGGGCTCGCGGGGCTGGCGCACAATAGGGGGACGCACGGCTGAAGGGGAACATGCCATGAGCGCCGAGGACCTCGAGAAGTACGAGACCGAGATGGAGCTGAAGCTCTACCGGGAGTACCGCGACGTCGTCGGTCTGTTCAAATACGTGATCGAGACCGAGCGGCGCTTCTACCTCACCAATGACTACGAGATGCAGGTGCACTCTGTCCAGGGCGAGGTGTTCTTCGAGGTGTCCATGGCGGACGCCTGGGTCTGGGACATGTACCGGCCGGCTCGATTCGTCAAGCAGGTACGGGTCCTCACGTTCAAGGACGTGAACATCGAGGAGCTGAACAAGAGCGATCTCGAGCTGCCGGGCGGCTGAGCGGCACTGAGTCACTCGTGTGAGTGGCGCGGTTTTCCACAACGGGACCGCTGTCCACCAAGATCCAACAGCGGATCGCTCCGGCCTCACTGTGGGGGCCGGAGGTGGTGCCGACATGAACGCACGCAGTGCACTCGGCAAGTACGGCGAGGAGCTGGCCGTCCGGCGGCTGACCGGCGCAGGCCTGACGGTCCTGGCGCGCAACTGGCGCGGTGGCAGGACCGGCGAGATCGACATCGTGGCCCGGGACGGCGAGACGCTCGTCGTCTGCGAGGTCAAGACCCGCAGCGGCGGAGCGTACGAGCATCCGATGGCGGCGGTGACGCCGGCCAAGGCGGAGCGATTGCGGGGCCTGGCCGAGCGCTGGGTGCAGGAACACGGCGGCGCACCACCCGGCGGCGTCCGCATCGACCTCGTCGGCGTCCTCGTACCGGAGCGCGGCGCCCCCGTCGTGGAGCATGCGCGGGGGGTGGCCTGAATGGCGTTCGCGCGTACGTGTGCGGTGGCCCTGGTCGGGGTCGAGGGCGTCGTCGTGGAGGTCCAGGCGGACCTGGAGCCCGGCGTCGCGGCCTTCACCCTGGTCGGCCTCCCCGACAAGAGCCTCACGGAGAGCCGCGACCGGGTCAGGGCCGCGATGGTCAACTCGGGCGCGGAGTGGCCCCAGAAGAAGCTCACGGTGGGACTGAGCCCGGCCTCGGTGCCCAAGGGCGGATCCGGCTTCGATCTGGCGGTGGCCTGTGCGGTCCTCGGGGCCTCGGAGCGGATCGACCCCCGGGCCCTCGCGGACATCGTGATGATCGGCGAGCTCGGGCTCGACGGACGCGTCAGGCCGGTCCGGGGCGTTCTGCCCGCCGTCCTCGCCGCCGCGGACGCCGGGTACGAGCAGGTGGTGGTGCCCGAGAGCGCGGCGGCGGAGGCGTCCTTGGTGCCCGGCGTCTCCGTGCTCGGGGTACGCAGCCTGCGCCAGCTCATCGCCGTGCTCACCGACGAACCGGTGCCCGAGGAGGAGCCGGACGACCAGAGCCGCCCCGACCCGCTGCTCGCGGGGCTGCGGGTACCGGGCACCGGAGAGGCCACCGGACTGTGCGCTCTGTCGGGACCCGAGCACGACCAGGGGCACGACCTCGCGGACGTGGTCGGCCAGTTGTCGGCGCGCACGGCGTTGGAGGTCGCCGCGGCGGGCGGCCACCACGTGTTCTTGCAAGGCCCGCCGGGCGCCGGGAAGACGATGCTCGCCGAGCGGATGCCGGCCGTCCTGCCGCGGCTCACCCGGCAGGAGTCGCTGGAGGTGACCGCGATCCACTCGGTCGCGGGTCTGCTCCCGCCGGGCAAGCCCCTCGTCGACGTCCCGCCCTACTGCGCGCCGCACCACTCCGCCACGATGCAGGCGCTGGTCGGCGGCGGCCGGGGGCTGGCCCGGCCCGGTGCGGTCTCGCTGTCACACAGGGGTGTGCTCTTTTTGGATGAAGCACCCGAATTCAGTGGTTTCACGCTGGATGCCCTGCGTCAGCCGCTCGAAGCGGGGCATGTCGTGATCGCGCGGAGCGCGGGTGTGGTGCGCTTCCCGGCCAAGTTCCTCATGGTGCTCGCCGCCAACCCCTGCCCCTGCGGCCGCTTCAGCCTGGGGCACGACTTCTGCGAGTGCCCGCCCTCCGCCGTCCGCCGCTACCAGGCCAGGCTGTCCGGACCGCTGCTCGACCGGGTCGACCTGCGGGTCGAGGTGGAGCCGGTCACCCGTGCCGAGCTGACGGCGACCGGGGCCCGCGGCGAGTCGACGCGCACCGTCGCCGACCGGGTACGCGCCGCCCGCGAGCGGGCGGCCCGGCGTCTCGCGGAGACGCCCTGGCACACCAACAGCGAAGTCCCGGGCCGGGAGCTGCGCAGCCGGTGGCAGGCCGTCCCCGGAGCGATGTACGAGGCCGAGCGCGGCCTGGAGCGCGGGGTGCTGACCGCGCGCGGCCTGGACCGCGTCCTGCGCGTGGCGTGGACCGTCGCCGATCTGTCGGGGCACGACCGGCCGGACGCGGGCGACGTCGCCCTGGCACTGCAACTGCGCACCGGCGTGCCCAGGGGCGTGCCCATGACGATCGGCGCACCGGCATGACGGACGGCGAGCGGCTGGCACGGGTCGTGCTCGCCCGCGTCCTCGAACCGGGGGACGAGATCGGCGGGCGCTGGGTGCGCGAGCTCGGGGCCGAGGAAGTGGCCCGGCGGCTGACACGGGGCGGCGATCGGCTGCCCGGGGTGAGCGAGACGCGCTGGAAGGGGCTGCGCGGACGCGCCGCGCTGGCCCGGCCGGAGCGTGACCTGACGCAGGCGCGGGACGCCGGGGCGAGATACGTGTGCCCCGGCGACGGCGAATGGCCCGCGCAGCTGGACACCCTGGGGGACGGCCGGCCGATCGGACTGTGGGTGCGCGGGCGGCCCAGCCTGCGGATGTGGGCCCTGCGGTCCGTCGCGGTCGTCGGCGCGCGGGCGTGCAGCGAGTACGGCGCACACATGGCGGCCACCCTCGGCGCGGGACTCGCCGAGCGTGGCTGGGTCGTCGTCTCCGGCGGCGCGTACGGAGTGGACGGGGCGGCGCACCGGGGCGCGCTCGGCGCGGGCGGTGCCACTGTCGCCGTCCTGGCCTGCGGCGTGGACCGGCCCTACCCGCGCGGGCACACGCAGCTCATCGGCAGGATCGCCGAGCAGGGGCTCGTGGTCGGTGAGCTGCCGCCCGGGGACCATCCGACGCCGAGCAGATTCCTCCAGCGGAACAGGGTCATCGCCGCGCTCACCCGGGGCACCGTCGTCGTCGAGGCCGCGTACCGCAGCGGGGCGCTCGTCACGGCCCGCGCGGCGCAGCGTCTCGGCCGGTTCGCCATGGGGGTGCCCGGACCCGCCACCAGCGCGCTCTCGGCCGGGGTGCACGAACTGCTGCGCGGCGGGGCGGTCCTCGTCACCGACGCGGCGGAGATCGGCGAGCTGGTCGGCGAGATCGGCGAGCTGGCCCCGGGCCGGCACGGTCCGGTGCTGCCGCGCGACCTGCTGGAGCCGGGCACCGCACGGGTGCTGTCCGCGCTGCCCGGGCGTGGCGTGGTCGGCGCGGACCGGATCGCGCTGGGCGCGGGCACGACCGAGGACGACGCGGTCGGGCGGCTGTACGAACTCCGAGCACTTGGTTTCGTCGAACGACACGGCGATGGCTGGAAGTTGACACGCCAAGGAGATGATCTCCAGTCGTAAAGGTCACCGTCGGTGTTGATCAAGGGCGTTCGGCCGTCCGGGCGATCCCGACAGCCGTGGCAGTGGCGGCAGTTGGCCCTCGGTGCTGATCACTCAGGGCGACGGGCGGCGCTCCGCGGAGCGCCCCGGGATACGTGTGCGCGTGCGGGTGACAGCCAGCCCTTCGCGCACTGCAACAGTCCAGTCACGCTACGCTCACAAAGATTCCGACGCAGACAGGCAACTCGACATCAGACAGACAGCTCACCCAGGCCCTCCCGATTCACGGCAGAACGGCACAAGGCGACGAATGCCTCAGCACACCTCCGGGTACGACCGGGCGGCAGTTCCCCCCGCCGCCCGTGGCGGCGTGCGTCCGCCCGCTCCCTCGACGCTCGAGGAGTTGTGGCGGTCGTACAAGGCGACCGGGGACGAGCTGCTGCGGGAGCAGCTGATTCTGCATTACTCGCCCCTGGTGAAGTACGTGGCGGGACGGGTCAGCGTAGGACTTCCGGCCAATGTGGAGCAGGCCGACTTCGTCTCGTCGGGGGTGTTCGGGCTGATCGACGCGATCGAGAAGTTCGACATCGAGCGTGAGATCAAGTTCGAGACGTACGCGATCACGCGGATCCGGGGCGCGATGATCGACGAGCTGCGCGCGCTCGACTGGATCCCGAGGTCGGTGCGGCAGAAGGCGCGCAGTGTCGAGCGGGCGTACGCCACCCTGGAGGCGCGGCTCAGGCGTACGCCGTCCGAGGGCGAGGTGGCCTCGGAGATGGGCATCCCGGTCGACGACCTGCACGCCGTTTTCAGCCAGTTGTCCCTGGCCAACGTGGTGGCCCTGGAGGAGCTGCTGCACGTCGGGGGTGAGGGCGGGGACCGGCTGAGCCTGATGGACACGCTCGAGGACACCGCGGCCGACAATCCCGTGGAGGTCGCCGAGGACCGGGAGCTGCGGCGGTTCCTGGCGCGGGCGATCAACACCCTGCCCGAGCGGGAGAAGACCGTGGTCACGCTCTACTACTACGAGGGCCTCACGCTCGCCGAGATCGGCAATGTCCTCGGGGTCACCGAGAGCCGGGTGAGCCAGATCCACACGAAGTCCGTGCTTCAGCTACGGGCGAAGCTGGCGAGCTTCGGCCGCTGAGGCCGGCGGGGATCGCCGACAGGCATCGACAGGCATCGACAGGCATCGACAGGGATTCAAGGACCGGGGTCGGGGCCGGCGGGGCGTGGTGGTGCCGTGGCGGGCGGGCGAAGAGGCTGGTCGGCCGGGTGGTCGACCGAGTGGCCGGAGCGGTGGGCCGGGGTTCGCCGGTGACCGGCTTCGGGCTTGTGCGACCGGCCGGGTGGGCAGACCGACTCCCGCCCGCGCCGGTCCGTCCGTAGAGTGGTTGACGTGCCAAGGATTCGAGCGGCCTCCGTGGCCGAGCACCGGTCGATGCAGCGAGCCGCCCTGCTGGACGCGGCGCGGTCGCTGCTGTCCGAGGGTGGTACGGAAGCGCTGACCTTCCCGGCTCTCGCCGAGCGAACGGGCCTGGCCCGGTCCTCCGTGTACGAGTACTTCCGCTCGCGGGCAGCCGTGGTGGAAGAGCTCTGCGAGGTGGACTTCCCGGTCTGGGCGGCCGAGGTCGAGGCCGCGATGGCGGCGGTGGACCGGCCCGCCGACAAGGTCGAGGCGTACGTGCGCAGCCAGCTCGCGCTGGTCGGCGACCGGCGGCACCGGGCCGTGGTCGCCATCTCCGCGAGCGAGCTGGACGCCGGTGCCCGCGAAAAGATCCGCGCGGCGCACGGCGGGCTCGTCGCGATGATCGTCGAGGCGCTGGGCGTCATGGGCCACGCGGAGCCGCGGCTGGCGGCGATGCTGCTCCAGGGGATCGTGGACGCCGCGGTGCGCAGGATCGAGCTCGGCGCCGCGGAGCATCCCGAAGCGATCACCGAAGCGGCCGTCGCCATGGCCCTGCGAGGGGTCCAGGGCTGACACCCGCGACCCCGCAGCGCTGGTCAGGGGCCGCTGCTCAGAGTCGTGCCCGGCATGCCGGGACGGCGTCCCCGGCCGGGTGGGGCTCAGGGTGGTGGCACGTCCATTACCGGCAGCAGCCTGGAAGGTCCCCGGCCCAGCAGCCACGGCGGGAGCAGTGAGAGCGGGTCGAGGTAGGTCCGTCCTCTGAGCAGGCCCCAGTGCAGGCACGACGCGGGGCAGTGGGAAGCGGCCGGTTCGAGGGTGCCCAGGATGTCGCCCGCGGCGACCGTGGCGCCCTTGCGGACCGAGGCCCGGACCGGTGTGTAGGTCGTCCGCAGAGGTGGCTCGCCCGTGCCCGACAGCTCCACCGAGACCGTTCCCCGTCCCGCGACCCGGCCCGCGAAGGACACCCGGCCCGGGGCGACCGCCCGTACCGGCGTGCCGGGAGCAGCGGCCAGGTCCACGCCCCGGTGCCCACGACCGTACGCCGTCGCCGGGGGCTCCCAGCCGCGGACGACCCGGGGGCGCACCCCGACGGGCCAGACACGGCCGACGGCCGGCACGGGGGCGCCGGGGTCCGGCGGTACCGGGGCATGGGCGTCCGGCGGTCCCGGGGCGGGGACCCCCGTCGCACGGGCTGTCGGCGCCGGCGCAGTCGCACCGGCCGTCGGCGGCGGTGACACCGTCGCGTCAGCCGTCGCGGGCGCAGGCGCCGGTCCGGTCGCCTCCGCCGCCCGTGCGATGCCAGGCGGCGGGAACGGAGCCGGCAGTGTCAGGGGCACCAGCAGCACGGCCGCCGTCACGAGCACCGCCAGGACACGCACCGGTACGGACAGCGGACCCCTCATCGCCCCCGGCGCAGGACCCCGCGGTGGTGGGTGCCGATCACGTACACGTCGTTTCGTTCGCATGCGAGAACCGTGCCGCAAAAGGGCCGTCGCGGCCGGGGCCTGTGGAGTACTCACCGGTTGTGGACAGCGGCGTCACCCGGCGCCTCGCGGGTCCCGTACACTTCTTGTGGCGATCCGGGTCACCGGGTCGACTTCGCACGCCCCGACATCAGGTCCACGTCGTACGACGCAAACCGATGTCAGCGCCCCTCGGTCCCTAGTGGCAAGGCGCACAGCGGGCGTCAGGCGCGAGTGCCGTCCGGCACACGCGGCACAACCGAGAAACCCAAGGAGAACGGCCATGGCCGTCGTCACGATGCGGGAGCTGCTGGAGAGCGGCGTCCACTTCGGTCACCAGACCCGTCGCTGGAACCCGAAGATGAAGCGCTTCATCTTCACCGAGCGCAACGGCATCTACATCATCGACCTGCTCCAGTCGCTGTCGTACATCGACCGCGCCTACGAGTTCGTCAAGGAGACCGTCGCCCACGGCGGCACGGTCATGTTCGTCGGCACGAAGAAGCAGGCGCAGGAGGCCATCGCCGAGCAGGCCACCCGCGTCGGCATGCCCTACGTCAACCAGCGCTGGCTGGGCGGCATGCTCACCAACTTCTCGACCGTCTACAAGCGTCTGCAGCGCCTCAAGGAGCTCGAGCAGATCGACTTCGAGGACGTCGCCGCTTCCGGTCTGACCAAGAAGGAGCTTCTCGTGCTCTCGCGCGAGAAGGCCAAGCTGGAGAAGACCCTCGGTGGTATCCGCGAGATGCAGAAGGTGCCCAGCGCCGTCTGGATCGTGGACACCAAGAAGGAGCACATCGCGGTCGGCGAGGCCCGGAAGCTCAACATCCCGGT
This sequence comes from Streptomyces sp. NPDC059785, assembly GCF_042732375.1. Taxonomy (NCBI): domain Bacteria; kingdom Bacillati; phylum Actinomycetota; class Actinomycetes; order Kitasatosporales; family Streptomycetaceae; genus Streptomyces; species Streptomyces sp. NPDC059785. The sequence goes on along the minus strand of NZ_JBHWHV010000024.1, from coordinate 45,001 downwards.
CGTCGCCATCCTCGACACCAACTGCGACCCCGACGAGGTCGACTACAAGATCCCGGGCAACGACGACGCGATCCGCTCCGTCACCCTGCTCACCCGCGTGATCGCCGACGCCGTCGCCGAGGGCCTCATCGCCCGCTCCGGCGCCGGCAAGGCCGAGGGTGACAAGGCCGCGGGCGAGCCGCTCGCCGCGTGGGAGCGCGACCTGCTCGAGGGCGAGAAGAAGGCGGAGTCCGAGGACGCCGCCGAGAAGCCGGCCGAGGCCCCCGCCGCCGAGGCTCCGGCCGCTGAGGCCCCCGCCGCCGAGGCCCCCGCCACGGAGGCCCCGGCCGCCGAGGCTCCCGCCGCGGACGCCGAGCAGGCCTGACCCTCACCCCTTCGGGTTCCAGAACGGCGGGGGCACACCGAGCCCCCGCCGTTCGGCCCGTTGATCTTCAGACTTCGAGAGAGATTCCAGGAATCATGGCGAACTACACCGCCGCCGACGTCAAGAAGCTCCGTGAGCTCACCGGCGCCGGCATGATGGACTGCAAGAAGGCCCTGGACGAGGCCGAGGGCAGCGTCGACAAGGCCGTCGAGGCGCTCCGCATCAAGGGCCAGAAGGGCGTCGCCAAGCGCGAGGGCCGCTCCGCCGAGAACGGCGCCGTGGTCTCCCTCATCGCCGACGACAACACCTCCGGTGTCCTGGTCGAGCTGAAGTGCGAGACGGACTTCGTCGCCAAGGGCGAGAAGTTCCAGTCCGTCGCCAACCAGATCGCCCAGCACGTCGCCGCCACCTCCCCGGCCGACCTCGAGGCGCTGCTCGCCTCCGAGATCGAGGCCGGCAAGACGGTCCAGGCGTTCGTCGACGAGGCCAACGCCAACCTGGGCGAGAAGATCGTCCTGGACCGCTTCGCCCAGTTCTCCGGCGCGTACGTCACCGCGTACATGCACCGCACCATGCCCGACCTGCCCCCGCAGATCGGTGTCCTGGTCGAGCTGGACAAGGCCGACGCCGACCTCGCCAAGGGCATCGCCCAGCACATCGCCGCCTTCGCGCCGAAGTACCTCTCCCGCGAGGACGTCCCGGCCGAGGTCGTCGAGTCCGAGCGCCGTGTCGCCGAGGAGACCACCCGCGCCGAGGGCAAGCCCGAGGCCGCGCTCCCGAAGATCGTCGAGGGTCGCGTCAACGGCTTCTTCAAGGAGGCCACCCTCCTCGGCCAGCCCTACGCGCTGGACAACAAGAAGTCCGTCCAGAAGGTTCTGGAGGAGGCCGGTGCCACCCTGAAGCGCTTCACGCGCATCAAGGTCGGCATCTGAGTCCGTACCGCGATCGACGTTCGACCCCGCTAGGGTCGACAGCAGTCGTCCGCGTACGCCGGCACCCACGCGCGCGTGCCGGGCGACAGCAGATCTGACAGGGAGGCCATTGCCGAGCATGGGATGCGAACGACACCCCACCGGCAATGGCCTTCTTTGTATGTGTGCCAAGTAAAAGAGGCGAGTTCTCCATGACCACCAAGGCCGACAAGAGCGACGACGGCAAAGTACGCGGTCGCTTCCTGCTGAAGCTCTCCGGAGAGGCGTTCTCCGGCGGCGGGGGACTGGGCGTCGATCCCGACGTGGTGCACGCCATCGCCCGCGAGATCGCGGCCGTCGTGCGCGACGGCTCCGAGATCGCCGTCGTCATCGGCGGCGGCAACTTCTTCCGCGGCGCCGAACTCCAGCAGCGTGGCATGGACCGGGCCCGCTCCGACTACATGGGCATGCTCGGCACGGTCATGAACTGCCTCGCCCTCCAGGACTTCCTGGAGAAGGAGGGCATCGACAGCCGCGTACAGACGGCCATCACCATGGGGCAGGTCGCCGAGCCGTACATCCCGCTGCGGGCCGTCCGGCACCTCGAGAAGGGCCGTGTGGTCATCTTCGGTGCCGGTATGGGCATGCCGTACTTCTCCACGGACACCACCGCCGCGCAGCGCGCCCTGGAGATCGACGCCGAGGCCCTGCTGATGGGCAAGAACGGTGTGGACGGGGTCTACGACTCCGACCCGAAGACCAACCCCGGGGCCGTCAAGTTCGATGCGCTGAACTACGGCGAGGTCATCACCCGGGACCTCAAGGTCGCCGACATGACCGCGATCACCCTGTGCCGTGACAACAAGCTCCCCATCCTGGTGTTCGAGCTCCTTGCGGAGGGCAATATCGCACGGGCCGTCAAGGGTGAGAAGATCGGCACACTCGTGGGTGACCAGGACGGCCGGGCCTGACCGGGTACGGACCCTGACCGGGGGATGGACAATGTCCTGCCGGTCCGGAACCGTGCAGGAATAAGACGCGACGCAGCCGGCCGCCGACCCCGACGAGGAACAGCTGCCGGGCCTACTCAAGACACGCAGGAGCAAGTGGTGATCGAAGAGACCCTCCTCGAAGCCGAGGAGAAGATGGAGAAGGCCGTCGTGGTCGCCAAGGAGGACTTCGCCGCGATCCGCACCGGTCGTGCGCACCCGGCGATGTTCAACAAGATCGTGGCCGACTACTACGGCGCGCTGACGCCGATCAACCAGCTGGCCTCGTTCTCGGTGCCGGAGCCCCGGATGGCCGTGGTGACGCCGTTCGACAAGAGCGCGCTGCGCAACATCGAGCAGGCGATCCGCGACTCCGACCTGGGCGTCAACCCCAGCAACGACGGAAACATCATCCGGGTGGTGTTCCCCGAGCTGACCGAGGAGCGCCGCAAGGACTACATCAAGGTCGCCAAGACCAAGGGCGAGGACGCCAAGGTCTCGATCCGCTCCGTACGCCGCAAGGCCAAGGACGCCATCGACAAGCTCGTCAAGGACGGCGAGGTCGGCGAGGACGAGGGCCGCCGTGCGGAGAAGGAACTCGACGACACCACCGCGAAGTACGTCGCCCAGGTGGACGAGCTCCTCAAGCACAAGGAAGCGGAGCTGCTCGAGGTCTGATGAACGACTCTTCCTGGGGGGCGCCGCCGCAAGCCGGGTACTGGGGGCCGTCCGACCAAGGACCTGTCCAGGGGGCAGCCCCGGCGGGTCCCGCATACGATGCGCATGACGCCCAGCAGACTCGCCCCATGCCCATCGTGCCCGACGTACCCGCACATGGCGGAGACCAGGATGACGACCGGGGGGCCGCTCGGCCGGGCGGCCCCTCGTTCCGCGACGGCGAACCGCCGGCGGCGCCCTACGGGGAGCCCTCGCACAACCCGCCGCAGCAGAGTCCGCAGCACACGCAGAGCCCGCCGCATCCGCAGGCTCCGCACCACGCGCAGAGTCCGCACCACCCGCAGGCTCCGCACCTCTCGCAGAGTCCGCAGGAGCCCATGCCCAGCGCCCAGCCGTCAGCGCCCGCACCGCAGAAGAAGACCGCGGGCCGCGACCTCGGCGCGGCCATAGGGGTCGGTGTCGGACTCGGTGTGGTGATCATCGCGTCGCTGTTCGTCGTCAAGGCCGTGTTCGTCGGCGTGGTCGCGGTCGCCGTGGTGGTGGGCCTGTGGGAGCTCACGTCGCGGCTGGCCGAGCGCAAGAGCATCAAGGCGCCGCTCGTGCCGCTGGCGATCGGCGGCGCGGCGATGGTCGTCGCCGGGTACGTGCGGGGCTCCGAGGGCGCCTGGGTGGCGATGGCGCTGACCGCGCTGGCCGTCCTCGTCTGGCGCATGACGGAACCGCCGGAGGGCTACCTCAAGGACGTCACCGCCGGCCTCTTCGCGGCCTTCTACGTGCCGTTCCTGGCCACGTTCGTCGCGATGATGCTCACCGCGGACGACGGTCCCTGGCGGGTCCTGGTCTTCCTGCTGCTCACGGTGGTCAGCGACACCGGTGCGTACGCCGTCGGCTGGCGTTTCGGCAAGCGCAAGCTGGCTCCGCGGATCAGCCCCGGCAAGACCCGCGAGGGCCTGCTCGGCGCGGTCGCCTTCGCGATGGTGGCGGGCGCGCTGTGCATGCAGTTCCTGATCGACGGCGGCACCTGGTGGCAGGGTCTGCTCCTCGGCCTCGCGGTCGCGGTCAGCGCCACGCTCGGTGACCTCGGCGAGTCCATGATCAAGCGGGACCTCGGGATCAAGGACATGGGCACGCTGCTGCCCGGGCACGGCGGCATCATGGACCGCCTCGACTCACTGCTGCCGACGGCGCCGGTGGTGTGGCTGCTGCTGGTGGTGTTCGTCGGGTCGGGTTGACCGACCAGTGCCACCCGTCCTGCCCGCCGAATCGCCTTACCTGCTTTGAGCTGGGCTTTCGTCGGTGAGAGGTCCGTTGTCCACAGGGCGGCGGGCCTTCTCTTTTTGTCTGCGACACTGGTAGAGCCATGCCTAAGCCCGGAGAACTTACATTCGTCGCGCCGCGCGGAGCCAAGAAGCCGCCGCGGCATCTCGCCGATCTCTCGCCCGCCGAGCGGAAAGAAGCGGTGGCCGCGATCGGGGAGAAGCCGTTTCGCGCCAAGCAGCTCTCGCAGCACTACTTCGCGCGGTATGCGCACGACCCCGCGGAGTGGACGGACATCCCCGCCGCCGCCCGGGGCAAGCTCCAGGAGGCGCTGCTGCCGGAGCTGATGTCCGTCGTCCGGCACATCAGCTGTGACGACGACACCACCCGCAAGACCCTGTGGAAGCTGTTCGACGGCACGCTCGTCGAGTCCGTGCTGATGCGGTATCCGGACCGGGTCACCATGTGCATCAGCTCCCAGGCGGGCTGCGGGATGAACTGCCCGTTCTGTGCCACAGGACAGGCCGGACTCGACCGGAACCTGTCCACCGGCGAGATCGTCCACCAGATCGTCGACGGTATGCGGGCGCTGCGGGACGGGGAGATCCCCGGCGGGCCCGCGCGGCTGAGCAACATCGTGTTCATGGGCATGGGTGAGCCGCTCGCCAACTACAAGCGGGTGGTCGGCGCCATCCGCGCGCTCACCGACCCCGCCCCGGACGGGATCGGGCTCTCGCAGCGCGGGATCACCGTGTCGACCGTCGGTCTGGTCCCGGCCATCCACCGGTTCGCGGACGAGGGCTTCAAGTGCCGGCTCGCCATCTCCCTGCACGCACCGGACGACGAGCTGCGCGACACCCTCGTCCCGGTCAACACGCGGTGGAAGGTGGGCGAGGTGCTGGACGCGGGCTTCGAGTACGCCGCGAAGTCGGGACGCCGGCTGTCCATCGAGTACGCGCTGATCCGCGACATCAACGACCACGCGTGGCGCGGTGACCGGCTCGGCCGGCTGCTCAAGGGCAAGCCGGTGCACGTGAACCTGATCCCGCTGAACCCGACGCCCGGCTCCAAGTGGACCGCCTCGCGCCCCGAGGACGAGAAGGCGTTCGTCCAGGCCATCGCCGCGCACGGAGTGCCGGTCACCGTGCGGGACACCCGGGGGCAGGAGATCGACGGGGCGTGCGGGCAGTTGGCGGCGTCCGAACGGTAGAGCGGTAGCAGCGGAGGGTACGCTGGCCGGTACGTACATCTTCATATTCCGACAGGGGAGCGCCACAGCGCTGAGAGTGCGGCACCGGCCGCAGACCCTCTGAACCTCGCCCAGGTCATTCTGGGTAGGAAGTTCGGTCACCACTCAAGCTGTTGCGCCCTGCCCGGGAACTCGTCGGAGGTCCCGGGCAGGGCCGCGTCTTCTCCTGGTCATCCCAGGAGGAATCCAGTGAGCACCACCAGCAGCGCCGGCCGTGCCGGCAGGAAGTTCACGGCCGTGGTCGCGGTCACCGGGCTCGGGCTCGTCGCTCTGTCCGCGTGCGGCTCGTCCGGTTCCGGAAGCGGCGCGGGGGACGAGAAGACCGTGACCCTCGTCAGTCACGACTCCTTCGCCGCGTCCAAGAGCGTCATCGAGGAGTTCGAGAAGGAGTCGGGGTACAAGGTCCGGGTCCTCAAGGACGGCGACGCGGGACAGGCCGTCAACAAGGCGATCCTCACCAAGGACAACCCCCAGGGCGACGTCTTCTTCGGTGTCGACAACACCCTTCTCTCCCGCGCGCTCGACAACGGGCTCTTCCAGCCGTACGAGGCCAAGGGCGCGGACAAGGTGGCCGAGGAGTACCGGGCGGACCAGGACAAGCACCGGGTCACGCCCATCGACTCCGGCGACATCTGCGTCAACTACGACAAGGCGTACTTCACCGAGCACGAGCTGGACCCGCCGAAGTCCTTCGCCGACCTGACGAAGCCGAAGTACAAGAACCTGCTCGTCACGGAGAACGCGGCCACGTCCTCGCCGGGGCTCGGCTTCCTGCTCGGCACCGCCGCCGCGTACGGCGACGGTGGCTGGGAGGGGTACTGGAAGAAGCTGCGCGCCAACGGTGTGAAGGTGGTCGACGGCTGGGAGCAGGCGTACAACGAGGAGTTCTCCGGGTCGGCCGGCGGCAGGAAGGCGGGCGGCGACCGGCCGCTCGTCGTGTCGTACGCCTCCTCGCCGCCCGCCGAAGTGATCTACGCCGACCCGAAGCCGAAGACCGCGCCGACCGGTGTCGCCGACGGGACCTGCTTCCGGCAGACCGAGTACGCGGGGCTGCTGAGCAACGCGGAGAACACCGCGGGCGGCAAGGCGCTGATCGACTTCCTGGTCTCGAAGAAGTTCCAGGAGGACATGCCGCTGAACATGTTCGTGTATCCGGTGGTCGACGGGGCGAAGGTGCCCGGCGAGTTCACGGCGTACGGGCCGCAGGCCGAGGATCCCGCGACGCTCGCCCCCGCCAAGATCGCCGACAACCGTGACCAGTGGGTCAAGTCGTGGACCTCGCTCGTACTGAAGTGACCGACGTGGTTTCCGGAGACGCGGGAGTGGCTTCCGGGGGGCGCGGCGGGGCTGTCGGCAGGCGTGGCGGTGCGTTGCGGGTTCTGGGGCTCATGGGGCTGCCCGTCGCGTTCTTCGGGGTTTTCTTCGGGTATCCGGTCGTCGCGATCGTCGCCCGCGGCTTCAAGGCCGACGGGACCTGGCGGTTCGGACGGTTCGGCGAGGTGCTCGCACAGTCCGACATCCGGCACGTGCTGTGGTTCACCACCTGGCAGGCGCTCGCCTCCACCGCGCTCACGCTGCTGGTCGCGCTCCCCGGCGCCTACGTCTTCGCGCGCTTCGAGTTCAGGGGCAAGCAGGTGCTGCGGGCCGTCGTGACCGTGCCCTTCGTCCTGCCGACCGTGGTCGTCGGGACGGCGTTCCTGGCCCTGGTCGGGCGCGGCGGGCTGCTGGACGACTTGTGGGGCGTACGCCTCGACACCACCGTCTGGGCGATCCTCCTCGCCCACGTCTTCTTCAACTACGCGGTCGTCGTACGGACCGTCGGCGGCCTCTGGTCGCTGCTCGACCCCCGGCAGGAGGACGCGGCGCGGATGCTCGGCGCCTCCCGGTTCGCCGCCTGGCGCCGGGTCACGCTTCCGGCGCTGGCCCCGGCCGTCGCCGCTGCCGCGCTGATGGTTTTCCTGTTTACGTTCACTTCGTTCGGTGTGGTGCAGATCCTCGGCGGGCCGGCCTTCTCCACCCTGGAGGTGGAGATCTACCGGCAGACCGCGGAGATCTTCGACCTCGCCACGGCCGCCGTGCTGACCGTCGTGCAGTTCGTGGTGGTCGGCGTGATCCTCGCCGTGCACGCCAGGACCGTACGCCGCCGGGAGACGGCCCTGCGGCTCGTCGACGCCTCCGTGACCGCACGGCCGCCGCGCGGCGCGGGGCAGTGGGCGCTGCTCGCCGGAGTGCTGGCAAGCATCGCCGTACTGCTCGTGCTGCCCCTCGGCGTACTGGTGCAGCGGTCCCTCGACACCCCCGGCGGCTACGGCTTCGGGTACTACCGGGCGCTGACGTCGGCCGACGGCGCTGTGTTCCTGGTGGCGCCGATCGAGGCGATCGGGAACTCGCTGCGGTTCGCGGCCGCGGCGACCGTCATCGCCGTGGTCATCGGTGGGCTCGCCGCGGCGGCGCTCACCAGGACCGGCCGGCGTACGCCGTCCCTGAGCGCCCGGCTCGTGCGCGGCTTCGACGCGCTGCTGATGCTGCCGCTCGGCGTCTCTGCGGTGACGGTCGGCTTCGGCTTCCTGATCGCCCTGGACGAGCCGCCGCTTGATCTGCGGGCCTCCTGGATCCTGGTGCCGCTGGCACAGGCCCTGGTCGGCGTCCCCTTCGTTGTACGGACGATGCTTCCCGTGCTGCGCTCCGTCGACCAGGGGTTGCGGGAGGCGGCCGCGGTGCTCGGGGCGTCGCCCTGGCGGGTCTGGCGCGAGGTGGATCTGCCGATGGTGCGGCGGGCGCTGCTCGTCGCCGCCGGGTTCGCCTTCGCGGTGTCGCTGGGCGAGTTCGGGGCGACCGTCTTCATCGCGCGGCCCGACCGTCCGACGCTGCCGGTCGCGGTGGCCCGGCTGCTCGGCCGCGCGGGCGACCTCAACTACGGGCAGGCGATGGCCCTTTCGACGATCTTGATGGTGGTGTGCGCGGTGGCGCTGCTCGTCCTTGAGCGGGTACGGGCCGATCGGATCGGTCGGATCGGTCGGATCGGTCGAGGCGATCGGATCGATCGGACGGGGGAGTTCTGATGGTGCGGTTCGGTAAGTGGGACGCGAGCGTTGAGCGGGTTGGTCAGCGGGATGAGCGGGGCGGTGGGCTGGACGGGCGGGGCGGTGCGGGTGCGTTGTTGCGGCTCGATGCCGCGACCGTGCGCTTCGGCGGGCGGCCCGTGCTCGACGGTGTGTCCCTGGACGTCGCGTCCCACGAGATCGTGTGCGTGCTCGGGCCCAGCGGCAGCGGCAAGTCGACGCTGCTGCGGGCCGTGGCGGGGCTTCAGGCGCTGGACTCCGGGCGGGTGCTGCTCGACGGGCGCGACCAGGCCGCCGTACCCGCGCACAGGCGTGGCGTGGGGCTCATGTTCCAGGACCATCAGCTCTTCCCGCAGCGCGACGTGGGCGGCAACGTCGCCTTCGGGCTGCGTATGCACGGTGCCGCGAAGGGGGAACAGGGCGCGCGGGTAAATGAGTTGCTGGAGCTCGTCGGGCTGCCGGGGGCCCGGTCCAGGGCCGTCGCCGCGCTCTCCGGCGGAGAGCAGCAGCGGGTGGCGCTCGCCCGCGCCCTCGCGCCCCGGCCCCGGCTGCTGATGCTGGACGAACCGCTGGGCCAGCTCGACCGGTCGCTGCGGGAGCGGCTGGTCATCGAACTGCGCCAGCTCTTCGGCGAGTTGGGTACGACCGTGCTCGCCGTCACGCACGACCAGGGCGAGGCGTTCGCGCTCGCCGACCGGGTCGTGGTGATGCGCGACGGGCGTATCGCCCAGTCCGGTACGCCGCTGGAGGTCTGGGAGCGGCCGGCGGACGAGTTCGTGGCGCGGTTCCTCGGCTTCGACAACGTGGTCGGGGCGACGGTGAGCGGCGCGGTCGCGGACACGCCGTGGGGCAAGGTGCCGGTGCCGGACGGGGCGGTCCAGGGGGCCGGTACGGTGCTCGTCCGGCCCGCCGGGGTGCGGCTGGTCGCTCCGGCCGACGGGCTGCGCTGCGCGGTGGCCGCGCGTACCTTCCGGGGGACGCATGTCGCCTTGCGGCTTCAGCCGGAGGGGGCGCCCGCTATCGAGGCGGCTTGCGGGTTGCGGGACGCGCCCGCGGTGGGGGCGGAGGTCGGGGTGTCGTTCGACGCGGCCGAGACGGTTGTTCTTGGCGGGTGAGTGGCGCTGCGGGGTGTTTTCGGTGGGTGCGTGGCGTTGCGCTGTGCTCTCGTGGGTGAGTGGCGCTGCGCTGTGCTTTCGGCGGGTGAGTGGCGTTGCGCGGTGTTTTCGGTGGGGTGCGTGGCGCTGCGGGGTGTTTTCGGTGGGGTGCGTGGCGTTGCGCGGTGCTTTCGGTGGGTGCGTGACGCCGTCCGTCTCGGTTGGTCCGACTTCGCCGGAAGTGTGCGGACGGCCTTCGGGTGACGGCCGGGGCGGCAACCTGTCGGCCGGGGCCGGGAGGTGAGTTCCCGGCCCCGGTTCCACGCGGTGCGGCAGGCTCCGGCGGTGCTGTGTCAGCCCGTCTTCGACGCGCCGCGGCGGCGCATGCCGAAGTAGACGGCGCCGCCGCCCACCACGACGAACGCGCCGGCGATTCCGGCGATCATGCCGGTGTTGGAGCTGGCGCCGGTCTCCGCCAGGTTCGAGTCACCGACCGCGGGGGACGGGGAATTGTCCCCGGTGGACCCGGTCGAACCGGCGGGCGCCGTGCTCTCCGACTCCGGCGCGGACGGCTGCGCCTCCGACGGGGTGGCGGACGAGGACGGGGTGTCCGAGGGCTGCGGGGTCTCCGACGGCTTCGGAGTCTCCGTCTCCTCGGACGTGCACGCCTCGGACGGGGCGGTCAGGTTCGGCGAGATGTCCTCGTCGACCTGGTTCCCCGCCTTGATGTGGATGCGGTACTGGGCCTTCGGGGCCCAGTCCTCGGAGAAGGTCACGGTGGCGCCCTGCTTGGTGCCCTTGACCGTCTCCTCCCCGACCTTCTTCGCGTCGGAGCCGTTCGACTCGAGGTAGACCGAGACGGTGGCCACGACACCCGAGGCGTCGACGTCGGTGACGGTGATGGTGCCCTTCCCGTTGTCGTCGCAGGCTGCGACGGCGGAGAAGTCACGGATGTTGCAGGCCAGTGCGTTGCCCGCGGCGCCCAGCGCGAGCGCGGCCGTGGCGGAGGCGACACCGAGGATGCGCATGGAACGTGCGGTACGGCGGGATGGACGAGATATGGACACGATTGCCCTTCACGGGATGTGCAACTGCGGGGGGTTGGGTGCTCCGCCGGAAAACGAAGTCCCCAGGAGCCTCACAGGTTTATAAGTGCCGCGTGAGCGCTGTCAATCCGTAAGCGCCGTACGGGCGTTGGCTTTACGCTGTCATTAACCGCGCAGGCGTTTGAGCGCCGCCGGAGCGTCTTCGATACGGTCCACGAGAGTGATCTTCGACTCCATGGAACGGTCCTTGGCCAGTGACCGGAGCAGGGGCCAGGTGGGGTGGCGGTCCGTCCAGTGAGCGCGGTCCACCAGCACCATCGGGGTGGGTTCGCCGCGCGACTCGTAGTAGTTCGGGGTCGCGTTGTCGAAGATCTCCTGTACGGTTCCGGCGGCGCCCGGCAGGAAGACGACACCGGCGTTGCAGCGGGCCAGCAGGCCGTCCTCGCGGGTGGCGTTGGCGAAATACTTGGCGATGTGCGCGGCGAAGGCGTTCGGCGGCTCGTGCCCGTAGAACCAGGTCGGGATGGCTACCGAGGTGCCGCCCTCGGGCCAGCGGCCGCGGACGTCGAAGGCGGTTCTCGCCCAGTCCGTCACCGAGGGGCGGAACGACGGGGCCTTCGCGAGGATCCGGAGTGCTTCGGTGAGCATCTCGTCGTCGCAGGGGGACGCGTAGGCGCCGAGGTTGGCCGCCTCCATCGCGCCCGGGCCGCCGCCCGTGGCGACCGTGAGTCCGTCGCGGGCGAGTGCGCGGCCGAGGCGGGCGGCGCCCTCGTACGCCTGAGTGCCGCGTTCCATCGCGTGGCCGCCCATGATGCCGACCACCTGGGCGCCGGTGAGGAGTTCGTCCAGGGCGTCGGAGACCGAGTCGTCGTGGACCGAGCGGAGCATCGACGTGAAGATGTCGCCGTCCGTCTTGGTGCGCTCGAACCAGGCGTACGTGCCGGCGTCCGGTGTCGCCTCGTAGCCCCTGTCCAGGTCGGCGAAGAGCTCCTGGGGGGTGTACGTGTGGCCCCGGTACGGGTTGAAGGGCAGGTTCGGTACGGGTGGGAAGACGAGGGCGCCGGTGGCGCGGACGTGCGTTGCCGCCTCCGGGGTCATCAGGCAGCCGAGGAAGACGGCGCCTTCGCAGTCCGCGTTGAGCAGCGCCTCCGTGCGGGGTGTCAGGTCCAGTGCCTGTAGGCGGTACTGGGCCAGGGTGCCGTGCTCTGCCAGTACCTCGTCGAACTCTGCGAGCGATTCGATCTCGTGGTCGTGGGATGCGGTGGGGGGCTGCGGTATCGGGTGCATTCGGCTGATGCTAGGGGTGGCCCGTGTCCGTCGTGTTCTCACGGCCCGTCGTGGTGCGGCGCCGTGCGTCCGTGGGTCGGGGCCGCGCCGGTACATCCGCCCGTCGATTGCGCGGTCGCCCGGCCTCGTCAGCAGGGCGCCCTTCATGACGACCACGCAATCGACGGGCATCTGATGTACCGGCACGGCCCCTTCCGCGCGTGCCCGGCCGCGGGCCGTGGGTGGCCGGGGTGCGTTCGGTGGCGGGTGCGCGGACCCCCGTGCCGCGCGCCCGTGAGGTGGTCAGCTCCGGATCGCTGCCGGGTCCATCCACATGACCTCCCAGGTGTGGCCGTTCGGGTCGTCGAAGGCCCGGCCGTACATGAAGCCCTGGTCCTGGGTCTCGCCGGTGGCGGAGCCGCCCGCCGAGATCGCCCGGTCGACCAGTTCGTCGACCTTCTCGCGGCTCTCGGCGCTCAGGCAGAGCAGCACCTCGCTGGTGGTGGCGGCGTCCGCGATCCGCTTCTTGGTGAAGTTCGCGTAGTGCTGCTTGCTCAGCATCATCGCGATGATCGTGTCGCTGATCACCACGCAGGCGCAGTCGTCGGTCGAGAACTGGGGGTTGATCGTGTAGCCGAGCTCCGTGAAGAACTTCCTCGTGGTGGCCACGTCGTTCACCGGAAGGTTCACGAAGATCATCTGCTGGTACATGGTCTCTCCCGTCGGTGTGATGCCGTTCGGGGGACAGACCCGGGGGACTGTGAGAACTCATCGGTCCCGGCCGAATTTGTTCGCGCGTTGCGTTCAGGTGGTCAGCGGGAGTGCCGCCAGGGCGGCCACCAGCCATGTCAGGGGGGTGAAGACGGTCAGCAGTGCGGCTGTGCGCAGGGCCGCCGCGTTGCGCAGGGCCGACGCCGGTGCTCCCAGGCGCAGCAGGGCCGCCGTGGTGTCCGCCCGCTCCTGTCTGGCCTCTACGGCGGCGGTCAGCAGGGTCAGTACGGCACAGCCCGCCACGACCAGTACGCCGATGGTGGTGAGCGGTCCGAACGTGGGGCGCGTGCCCGCGTACAGTGCCGCCATCGCGTACGTGCCCGACGCCACCGCGCAGACCACGCCGAGCGGCCGGCCGATGCGCCGGGCCTCCGTCTGGAGCACGCGTCCCGCCAGCAGCCGCAGTGCGCCGGGGCGTGCGGCCTGGAGCAGCCGGCCGCAGGCGTAGGTGATCGCCGGTCCCGCCATGGCGAGGCCGATCGCGGTGAGTGCCCAGCCGGCGAGTGCTCCGGCCGTGCCGCCGGACAGTGTGGGGGTACGGCCGGAACGGCTCCCGTACGCCTCCACGGCCAGGCCCGCGGCCAGCAGTGCCGCGCCCCAGGGGAGGCCGGACGGTGTGGAGGGCTCTGGGTCGGGGGCGGGCTCCGTGGCGGGGCGGCTGCCGCGTCGGGGCTCCCCGTACCGGGCGTGCAGGGTCAGTGCGGTGGCCGCCGAGGCGGTGATCGGGGTCAGGGCCAGCAGGGTCAGGGTCGCGGGGAGCGGCAGGGGGCGGTCCGCGGCCAGGAAGCCCGCCGCCGTGCCGTTCAGCGGCAGGGCCGTCAGGTTGCCGCGCAGGTGGAAGAAGGCGAGCAGCGCGGTCAGTGAGCCGAGGACGGTCGACAGCGCGGTGGTCATGACCGAGAGGGCCAGCAGGCCGCCGGGGCCGAGGCCGACCGCCGTCAGGCCGGCACGGGGGCGGGTCGCGGGGTCGGTACGGGCGACCGCCGCCGCGAAGTACACGGTGGCGGCCAGCGGTACGACGCACCAGGCCAGCCGGAGCGCGGACGTGGCCGATGCCTCGGGGTGCGCCAGGGCGTACCCGAGCGTGCACAGCAGCAGGAAGCCGGTGCCCGCGGACGCCGCGGCGACCAGGAGCCTGCGGAGCTGGACCAGGGGCTGTCCCCGGCGGGCTAGGCGGAGAGCGAGCACGCGGCCCGGCCTTCCGTCTCGGCGACCGGGGGCAGATGGACGGTCTCCACGTGCCGTCCGTCCAGCAGCGAGACCGTGCGGTCGGCGAGGGCCGCGGTGTCCGTGTCGTGGGTGGCCAGCACGACCGTGATGCCGTGGCTGCGGGCCGCCGAGGTCAGGGTGCGCAGCACCTGGATGCGGTCGGCGCGGTGCAGGGGGGCCGTCGGTTCGTCGGCGAACAGGACCGTCGGGTGGGAGACCAGGGCGCGGGCGATGGCCACACGCTGGCGTTCCGCCTGGAGCAGGGCGTGCGGGCGCTTGCGGGCGCAGCCGCCGATGTCCAGGTGCCCGAGCCACTCCAGGGCCAGCGCCTTGGCGGAACGGCGCCGGGTGCCGCACAGCATCAGCGGCAGCGCGGCGTTCTCCCAGGCGGTCAGCTCCGGTACGAGGGCGGGGGCGGGGTCGATCCAGCCGAAGCGGTCGCGGCGCAGCCGTTCGCGGGCGAACGAGCCCATGGAGTGGACGGGGGTGCTGCCGAACCAGACCTCGCCCTGCTGCGGCACGAGCTGTCCCGAGAGGCAGCGCAGCAGCGTCGTCTTGCCGCTGCCGCGCGGGCCTCCGACGGCGAGGATCTCGGCCTCCCGGACATCGAGCGAGACACCGCTGAGCGCGGGCGAGCCGTTGTGCTTGACGTGCAGGGAGCGTGCCCAGAGCACGTCGTTGTCCGGCGGGGCCACCATCGCGTACACCTCGGTTCAGATCTGCTGTGCCGTGCTTCCCTGATCCCCCGGACGGGGGAACGAAGCAGGCGCCGATCGGTCACTGGCACGCTAGGGAGTCGGGGGCGGGACGCCGGACAGTACGCGGCCCCGGACCGCCCATTCTCACTCGAACGGGCGGTTCCGGGGCCGGTGCTGATCAGCTGATCGGATTGCGGAAGCGGGAGGACGCGCACGGGGCGGGAGCTGAGCCGATCGGCCCACACCACGCCGGTCAGTGCTCCTTCCGCGCCCCGGTCAGAGCTTCGTCCACGCCTCCGTCAGGACCTGGCGGACGATTCCCTCGATCTCGTCGAAGGTGGACTGGTCGGAGATCAGCGGCGGGGAGAGCTGGATGACCGGGTCCCCGCGGTCGTCGGCACGGCAGTACAGGCCGTACTCGAAGAGTTTCTTGGAGACGAAGCCGTAGAGGATCCGCTCGGACTCCTCGTCGGTGAACGTCTCCTTGGTCGCCTTGTCCTTGACCAGTTCGATGCCGTAGAAGAAGCCGTTGCCCCGTACGTCGCCGACTATCGGCAGGTCGTGCAGCTTCTGGAGGGTGGTGAGGAACGCGCTCTCGTTGTCCAGCACGTGCTGGTTCAGGCCCTCGCGCTCGAACAGGTCCAGGTTCGCCAGGCCCACCGCCGCGGAGACCGGGTGGCCGCCGAAGGTGTAGCCGTGCAGGAAGGTGTTGTCGCCCTGGTAGAACGGCTCGGCGATGCGGTCCGAGACGATGCACGCGCCTATCGGGGAGTAGCCCGAGGTCATGCCCTTGGCGCAGGTGATCATGTCCGGTACGTAGCCGAACTTGTCGCAGGCGAACATCGTGCCCAGGCGGCCGAAGGCGCAGATCACCTCGTCGGAGACGAGGAGCACGTCGTACTGGTCGCAGATCTCGCGGACGCGCTGGAAGTAGCCGGGCGGGGGCGGGAAGCAGCCGCCCGCGTTCTGCACCGGCTCCAGGAAGACCGCCGCCACCGTCTCCGGGCCCTCGAAGAGGATCTGCTGCTCGATCTGGTCGGCGGCCCAGCGGCCGAACGCCTCCGGGTCGTCGCCGTGGATCGGCGCCCGGTAGATGTTGGTGTTCGGGACCTTGTGGGCGCCGGGGACCAAGGGCTCGAACGGGGCCTTCAACGCCGGCAGGCCCGTGATGGACAGCGCGCCCTGCGGGGTGCCGTGATAGGCGACCGCGCGCGAGATGACCTTGTACTTGGTGTGCTGCCCGCGCAGCTTCCAGTACTGCTTGGCCAGCTTCCACGCGGTCTCGACCGCCTCGCCGCCGCCGGTCGTGAAGAAGACCTTGTTCAGGTCGCCCGGGGCGTGGTGGGCCAGGCGCTCGGCCAGCTCCACGGCCTTGGGGTGGGCGTAGGACCACACCGGGAAGAAGGCGAGCTGCTGCGCCTGCTTCGCGGCCGTCTCGGCCAGCTCGGCGCGGCCGTGGCCCGCCTGGACCACGAACAGGCCCGCCAGACCGTCGAGGTAGCGCTTGCCCTTGTCGTCGTAGATGTAGGTGCCCTCACCCCGCACGATGGTGGGCACGGGCGCGTTCTCGTACGAGGACATGCGGGTGAAGTGCATCCACAGGTGGTCGTACGCGGTCTTGCTGAGGTCCTTGGCGGTCACGGCTATCGGGTTCCCCACATGTAGGTCTGCTTCTTGAGCTTCAGATAGACGAAGCTCTCGGTGGAGCGCACGCCGGGCAGGGCCCGGATGCGTTTGTTGATGACGTCCAGCAGGTGGTCGTCGTCCTCGCAGACGATCTCGGCGAGGATGTCGAACGAGCCCGCGGTCATCA
Organism: Streptomyces sp. NPDC059785; assembly: GCF_042732375.1. Lineage (NCBI taxonomy): Bacteria > Bacillati > Actinomycetota > Actinomycetes > Kitasatosporales > Streptomycetaceae > Streptomyces > Streptomyces sp. NPDC059785. The sequence continues at coordinate 28,594 of NZ_JBHWHV010000024.1, read as the reverse complement.
CCACGTACTCGACCTCCGGCATGGCGGTCAGCGCCTCGGCCACCGGGTCGAGATCGCCCTCGGCGTTGATGCCGACCATCGCCTGCCGGCGGAAGCCCACGGTGAGCGGGTCCGTGACGGCGACGATCTGCATCACGCCCTGGTCGAGCAGCTTCTGCACCCGCTGGCGCACGGCCGCCTCGGAGAGGCCGACGGCCTTGCCGATGGCGGCGTACGGGCGGCGTCCGTCCTGCTGGAGCTGCTCGATGATGGCGAGGGAGACGGCGTCCAACTGGGGGTTTCCGCCGTTCCTGGACTCGCGGGAGTCCCTGGGGTCTGCGCTTCGACTGGCCACGGCCTCACTGTGCACGACGTCTCGACAGTTCCGCAAGGCCGTAGCGATGAAATTCGTTGTTTACGGTCGCGTTGCTTGCGGATTTCGCAGGTATCGAGCAATCGGGGGTGTTGAAAACGTCGGCCACCCGATTAGGGTGGGTGTCTCGCTGTCTCAGTGAGTGGACACCCCGACACATCCGACAGCACATCCGACAGCACATCCGACAGCACATCCGACAACACACCCGACACCCCTGACAGGAGGGCCGGCAGTGAGCACCGAGCTGCGTCGTCTGCGCAACTACATCGATGGTGAGTTCCGGGACGCCGCCGACGGACGGACCACCGAGGTGGTCAATCCCGCGACCGGAGAGGCGTACGCGACCGCGCCGCTGTCCGGGCAGGCGGACGTCGACGCCGCGATGGCGGCCGCCGCCGCGGCCTTCCCGGCCTGGCGGGACCAGACCCCGGCCGAGCGGCAGAAGGCCCTGCTGAAGATCGCGGACGCCTTCGAGGAGCGGGCCGAGGAACTGATCGCGGCCGAGGTGGAGAACACCGGCAAGCCGATCGGGCTCACGCGGTCCGAGGAGATCCCGCCGATGGTCGACCAGATCCGCTTCTTCGCGGGCGCGGCGCGGATGCTGGAGGGGCGCTCGGCCGGCGAGTACATGGAGGGTCTGACCTCGATCGTCCGCCGCGAGCCCATCGGGGTCTGCGCGCAGGTCGCGCCGTGGAACTACCCGATGATGATGGCGGTGTGGAAGTTCGCCCCCGCGCTCGCGGCCGGCAACACCGTCGTCCTCAAGCCCTCGGACACCACGCCCGCCTCCACCGTCCTGATCGCCGAGATCATCGGTTCCGTCGTCCCCAAGGGCGTTTTCAACGTCGTGTGCGGCGACCGTGACACCGGCCGCCTCATGGTCGAGCACTCCACTCCGGCGATGGCCTCCATCACCGGCTCCGTGCGCGCCGGCATGCAGGTCGCCGAGTCCGCCTCGAAGGACCTCAAGCGCGTCCACCTCGAACTGGGCGGCAAGGCCCCCGTCGTCGTCTTCGAGGACACCGACATCGCCAAGGCCGTCGAGGACATCTCCGTCGCGGGCTTCTTCAACGCGGGCCAGGACTGTACGGCCGCCACCCGCGTCCTCGTCCAGGAGTCCATCCACGACGAGTTCGTACAGGCGCTCGCCAAGGCCGCCGCCGAGACGAAGACGGGACAGCCCGACGACGAGGACGTCCTCTACGGGCCGCTCAACAACCCCAGCCAGCTGGGGCAGGTGTCCGGCTTCGTCGAGCGGCTGCCCGCCCACGCCAAGGTCGAGGCCGGCGGCCACCGGGTCGGCGAGCAGGGCTACTTCTACGCCCCGACCGTCGTCTCGGGCCTGAAGCAGGACGACGAGATCATCCAGAACGAGGTCTTCGGGCCCGTCATCACCGTGCAGTCCTTCACCGACGAGGCCCAGGCGGTGGAGTACGCCAACGGCGTCGAGTACGCCCTCGCGTCCTCCGTGTGGACCAAGGACCACTCCCGCGCCATGCGGATGTCCAAGGTCCTCGACTTCGGCTGCGTGTGGATCAACACCCACATCCCGCTGGTCGCCGAGATGCCGCACGGCGGCTTCAAGAAGTCCGGCTACGGCAAGGATCTGTCGGCGTACGGCTTCGACGACTACACGCGCGTCAAGCACGTGATGACTTCGCTCGACGCCTGACGGGGACGACTCCTGACGGGGATGACTCCTGACGGGGACGACGCCTGACAGGGGAGCTCTCAACGCCGGTGCCCCGGACGGAAGTCGATCCGTCCGGGGCACCGGCGTTCCCCTGTTCCGGCGGTGGTCGGGTGGGTGCGGTGGCGGCGGTCAGGGGTTCCTGACGGCGACCGTCAGGTGTTCTCGGCGGTGGTCGTCAGGGTGGGGGCGTCCGGCTCGCCCGGCTCTCCGGACTCGTCGAGGCGCTGCTTGGAGTGCCACTCGCCCTTGCCCGACGTCCCCGACGTCCCCGACTTCCCCGGCTTCCCCGGTTTTTCCGGCAGCGGCGGGAGGCCGTCCGGGCCGTCCGGGAACGTGATCCCGGCCTTCTCCATGATCGGCGCGCACGCGTCCAGGGCGTCCTGGTAGGCGTCCGCGGTGGGGTCGAAGCCCTTGCCGCCGATCACCTTCACCTCCAGGCGGATCGCCCCGTTCTCGTCCTTCGACGCGTGGAAGTCGGGGAAGTACTTCTGGCCCTGCTCGCGCATGCACGCGGCGAACCTGCGGTTGGCGGCGTTCACGTCACCGGGCGCGTGCGCGGTGGGCTTGTACGCGATCGCCGCCGGGGGCTTGCCGGGCTTCTCGTGCTTGCCGAGCTTTCCGGCGGTGCGGTCGTCCGACGTGCCGGACGCGGTGTACGTGCCCGACGCGGCGTGCGTCCTCGGTGCCGCGCCGGTCGCCGTGGCCGCCGACGCGCCGGCCGTGGTGAGCGTGACGGACGCGACGAGGGCGCAGGCCAGGGCGAGCCGCCGGGGCCGGGTGGCCAGAGCGTTCATCGTTCCTCCCGATGTCGTCTGCGGGGTGGTGGGCTCCAGACAAGCGCCGGGGCGGTTACGGCACGGGAACGGCGGCGCTTATCCCGGTGTAACCGCCGGCCCGCCACACTGACCGGCATGCGTGTGCTGGTGGTCGAGGACCACGAAGAGCTCGCCGAGACCGTGGCCGCCGGACTGCGCCGCGAGGGCATGGCCGTCGACCTCGCGCTGGACGGACCCACGGCGATGGAGCGCGCCGAGGTCAACGGGTACGACGTCGTCGTCCTCGACCGGGATCTGCCCGGCGTCCACGGGGACCAGGTGTGCCGGGCGCTGGCCGCCGGGGGCAGCCGCGCCCGGGTGCTGATGCTCACCGCGTCCGGCACGGTCGCCGACCGGGTCGCCGGGCTCGGGCTCGGCGCGGACGACTATCTCCCGAAGCCGTTCGCCTTCGTCGAACTCGTCGCCCGCATACGGGCGCTGGCGCGTCGCGCGCAGCCCGCGCTGCCGCCGGTGCTGGTCCGCGGTGAGCTGCGGCTCGACCCGGCCAGGCGGCAGGCGACCCGCCGCGGCGCGGACCTGGCGCTGAGCCCGAAGGAGTTCGCCGTGCTCGAACTCCTGCTGGCCGCGCAGGGCGCCGCGGTGTCCACCGAGGAACTGCTCGAACGCGCCTGGGACGAGGCGGCCGACCCCTTCAGCCAGACCGTCAAGGTCACGGTGAGCCGCCTGCGCCGCAAGCTGGGCGAGCCACCGCTGATCGAGACGGTGGACCGGGCCGGGTACCGGATCCGGTGAGGCGGCCGGAGGGAATCGCAGGGCCGGGGGAGGGGCGTGGCCGTGAGAGAGCTGAGGGTGGGGGCGTGGCTGTGAGGGGGCCGGGGGCGGGGGCGCGCTGGGCCGTTCTGCTCGCGCCGCGCAGCATCCGTATGCGGCTGACGCTGCTCTACAGCGCGCTGTTCATGGTGGCGGGGACGGCGCTGCTGGGCTTCACCTACTTCCTGGCGACGCGGTCCGGGCCGTCGGCGAGCGTGAGCGGCAGCGTGCGGGCGGGGGAGGCCGGGCTCCCGGCCACCGGGCCCGACCCGCCGCAGCTCACGATGTACGCCGAGGCCCTGCGCGCCGACCAGCTCCACCGGCTGCTGATCGGCTCCGCCGTCGCGCTGGCCGTCATGACGTGCGCGTCCGTCGCCCTGGGCTGGCTGATGGCGGGCCGCGTCCTGGCGCCGCTGCGCACCATGACCGCGGCGGCCCGGCGGATCTCCGCGGACAACCTCGGACGGCGGCTCGCGGTACCGGGGCCCGACGACGAGCTGAAGGCGATGGCGGACACCTTCGACGGCGTACTGGCGCGGCTCGAGGACGCGTTCGAGGCGCAGCGGCGGTTCGTCGCCAACGCCTCGCACGAGCTGCGCACCCCGCTGACCCTCCAGCAGGCGATCGTGGACGTCGCGCTCGCCGACCCCGGCGCCTCGGCCGAGTCGCTGCGCGCGGCCTGCCTGCGGGTCCGCGCCGCGGGCCGGGAACAGGAACGGCTCATCGAGGCCCTGCTGACGCTGGCCCGCGGACAGGGCGGCATCCAGCGACGCGAGCGGATGGACCTGGCGGAGGTGGTCCGCGAGCGACTGGTGGAGACGGGGTACGAGGGGGCGACGGGTGCGGGGAGCGGCCGGGCGGCGGCGGGGCTGACGGGGGTGGGTGTGGGGAGCGATCGGGTGGCCCAGGCGGAGTCGGGTGAGGGGAACGACCGGGCGGCGCGGGTGGAGGCGGGTGTGGGGTGCGATCCGGTGGGGTCGACGGGGGTGGGTGTGGGGCGGGGGCAAGCAGCGGGGGCGGAGTCGGGCGCGGGGCGCGGCGAAGTGGCGTGGGTGGCGGCGGGTGTGGGGCGCGATCCGGTGGGGTCGACGGGGGTGGGTGTGGGGCGGGGGCAAGCAGCGGGGGCGGAGTCGGGCGCGGGGCGCGGCCAAGTGGCGCAGGTCGCGGCGGATGTGGGGCGCGAGCGCGCGGCGCAGGCGGCAGTCGGCCGGCCACGCGTCGAGGCTCGGCTCGAACCGGCCCCCGTGCGGGGCGATCCGCAGCTCATCGAGCGGCTGGTCGCCAACCTCGTCGACAACGCCGTACGGCACAACGTCCCGGAGGGCTGGGTGAGTGTGTGGACCGGAGTGCACCAGGGGCACGCGGCGCTGCGGTTCACCAACAGCGGTCCGGTGATCCCGCCCGAGCGGGCGCCGGAGCTGTTCCGGCCCTTCCAGCGGCTGGGCGCGGAACGGGTGCGGTCGCGCACCGGTCTCGGTCTCGGTCTGTCCATCGTGGCCGCCGTCGCCGCCGCCCACGGCGGCCGGGTGGTCGCCCGGCCGCGCCCGCAGGGCGGACTGACGGTGGAGGTGAGCCTGCCCTCCGCGAGCCCCTCGGCGGAATGATCCGTAAGGTCCGTCCGTGCGATCCGTGCGATCCGTGCGATCTGTGCGATCCGTGCGATCCGTGCGGTGATCGACAGGGTGTCGGGTCGGCGCCCCACCGCTCGACGCAGCGTCCATTGTCCGGGCGATGGCCGCGGCGACATGCTGAGCCGGTGCCTGTGACGAGGAAGCCCCCGCCCGTGCCCCGCCGGTCCGTCGCCCTGTCCCGCCGGTCCGTATCCCGTAGGTCCGCCTCCCTGTCCCGTCGGTCCCTGTCCCGCCGGTCCCTGCTCCGGGCCGTCGGCGGCGGTGCCGCGCTCGGTGCGCTCGCCGGCTGCGGGGTGCCCGCCGCCTACGTGGCCCCCGGCGACCGGGCCGCCGCCGACCTCTCGGCCAAGGACAAGCGGCTGACCTGGGCGAACTGGCGCCGCCGCGCCGGCCGCCTGGGTCAACTACGTCTGCCCGGTCCCGGCTGCACAGGACGTGCTCGCGTCCGACAAGGACAAGGACATCGCGGCCCTCGCCGAGGATCGGCTGATCTTCCCCGACCGCGCCATGCGCGAGCGGCTGGCCATCGCCCGGGACATCACCTCCGCCGAACGCACGGAGTTCGCGAAGCGGTGGAACGCGATCGTGGGGCTCTAACCGCCGCCGCCGTCGTGTTCGTACCGTTCCTGGGCGGCCATCACCTCGTCGCCGTGCTCGAAGGCCCACGCGCCGAAGGCGCCGACAGGGGCGAGCAGCGTCCGGCCGAGTGCGGTGAGCGCGTACTCCACCCGGGGCGGTGACCCGCCGTACGCGCGCCGGGTCACGAGCCCGTTGAACTCCAGCCGCCGCAGCGTCTCGGTCAGCACCTTCTGGCTGATGCCGCCGATGTGCGTACGCAGTTCCCCCGGCCGTCGCGGGCCGTCCCGCAGGGCCCACAGCACCACGCAATTCCAGGTGTTGGCGAGCAGGTCGAACGCGAGCCGGGCCCGGCAGTCGGCGAGGAAGACGGGTCCGTGGCCGGGCACGGGGGCGGTGGTCACGCACCACATGGTGCCCGAGCCCCCTCTTACGGTCGACGGCAGGACCCCGAAGCCAGGGGGCCGCGGGACGGCAGAGGACGGCAGGGCGAAAGGGGCACGGGCCGATGCGGATCGGGATTCTCGGTACGGGCGGGATGGCGGACGCGCTGGGCACGCGGTGGGCGCGGGCGGGGCACGACGTGTGCGTCGGCGGCCGGGACGCGGCACGGGCCGCCGCTCTCGCCGCGCGCCTCGGGGGCCGCTCGGGCGAGCTGCGGGCGGCGGCGGAGCACGGCACCGACGCGGTACTGCTCGCGCTGCCGTACGGGGTCGCGGCCGAGGTCGTCGGCGCGTTGGAAGTGCCGCTGCGCGGGCGTACGTTGATCGACTGCACCAACCCGGTCGGGCCGGGGTTCCGGCTGCTCACCGCGGGCGGTCCCGGGGCGGCGCGGCGGGTGGCGGACGCCGCGCCGGGGGCCCGGGTGGTCAAGGGTTTCAACCTCTGCCACGAGGACGTCTGGCGGCTGGACCCACCCGTCTTCGCCGGGCGTCCGCTGGCCGTGCCGCTGTGCGGGGACGACGAGCACGCCCTGTCCGTCGTCCGGCGGCTCGTCCGCGACCTGGGCTGCGAGCCGCTGGACGCGGGCGGTCTGGAGCGGGCGGAGCTGCTGGAGGCGACGGCCGCGCTGCTGATCGGGCTCTGGGTGGGCGAGGGCGCGGACGCCCAGGCGATCGCGCCGCCACTGGAGTTCTCCGGCCCCCGGACGGGGTGACCGGAGCGCGTCAGTAGTCCCCGCGCAACGCACACAACGTGTCGACGCGGTTGGTGGTGATGGAGTCGACGCCCGCGTCCAGCAGACGGCGCATCGAGCGGCGGGTGTCGGGCGTCCACACCGACAGCAGGTGTCCGCCGCGGTGCACCCGGGCGGCCAGCTCGCGGTCGACCAGGCCGAAGCGGTAGTTGAGCCAGCGCGGGCGCACCGCGTCGAGCAGCGCGGGCCGCGGCGGTGCCAGCGTCGTCCAGGTCAGCGCGATCTCCGCGGCGGGGTCGGCCGCGCGCACGGCCAGCATCGTCGCCGCGCCCGCGCAGTAGTACACCCGCTCCTCGGCCCCGTACTCGCGGACCACACCGACCACCCGGCGCACGGCCGCGGCGTCCGCACCCGGCAGGTCGATCATGACGCGGCTGCCGTCGGTCGCCGCCAGTGCCCGCACCAGGTCCGGCACCCCGCCGGCCGTGAGCCCGCGCACCTCGTCCGAGGAGAGCGAGCGCAGCGGCCGGTCCTGCTCCCACAGCCGTTTCAGCGTGGCGTCGTGCAGCAGTACGGGGACGCCGTCCCGGGTCAGCCGGACGTCGATCTCGACGGCGTCCGCGCCCTGCCGGAGCGCGGAACGCAGCGAGTCGATCGTGTTCTCGCGGACACGGTAGGGGTCGCCGCGATGGGCCACGGCAGTCACGGTGCGCATGCGCCCATTGTGCGGGGCGACGATCACCGCCCGCCCGGCCGGGGTTCGGACACCGGCACTCAGGGGGCGAGCCAGGCCGCCGTGTACGTGTCGATCTCCTCGGCGATCCGTGCCTTGCCGGGCGCGTCGAGGAAGGACGCCTCGACGGCGTTCTTGGCGAGGGCGGCCAGGCCCCGCTCGTCCAGGTCGAGCAGCCGGGCGGCGACCGCGTACTCGTTGTTGAGGTCCGTGCCGAACATCGGCGGGTCGTCGGAGTTGATGGTGACCAGGACGCCCGCGTCCACCATCTGCCTGATCGGGTGCTCGTCGAGCGTGCGGACCGCGCGGGTGGCGATGTTGGAGGTGGGGCAGACCTCCAAAGCGATGCGGTGCTCGGCGAGGTGGGCGAGCAGTTCCGGGTCCTGCGCGGAGCTGGTGCCGTGCCCGATGCGCTCGGCGCGCAGTTCGCGCAGCGCGTCCCACACGGTCGCGGGGCCCGTCGTCTCACCGGCGTGCGGCACCGAGTGCAGTCCGGCCGCGATGGCCCGGTCGAAGTGGGGCTTGAACTGCCCGCGCGGGATGCCGATCTCGGCCCCGCCGAGGCCGAAGGAGACCAGCCCCTCCGGCCGTACGCGGTCGTCGGTGGCGAGCCGGGCCGTCTCCTCGCCGCCGGGGACCCCCAGCTCGCCGGGGATGTCGAAGCACCAGCGCAGCACGACGCCGAGCTCGGCCTCCGCCGCCTTGCGGGCGTCCTCGATGGCCGCCATGAAGCCGAGTTCGTCGATACCGCGCCGGGTGGAGGAGATCGGGGTGATGGTCAGCTCGGCGTACCGCACCTGCTGGCGGGCCATGTCCCGGGCGATCTCGTAGGTGAGCAGCCGGACGTCCTCCGGGGTGCGGATCAGATCGACCACCGACAGGTACACCTGGATGAAGTGGGCGAAGTCCGTGAACGTGAAGTAGTCGGCGAGCGCCTCGGGGTCGGTCGGCACCTTGGAGTCCGGGTGGCGGGCGGCCAGCGTCGAGACGATCCGGGGGGAGGCGGAGCCCACGTGGTGCACGTGCAGTTCGGCCTTGGGCAGTCCGGCGATGAAGGCGTGCAGGTCGCGGGTTGCGTGGTGGGTGGTCAAGGTTCCTCCCCGGAACGGCGCCCCGTGCCGCTGTGGTCGGCGTCGGCGGGACGCGGGTGATCGGCTGATCGATGACTCGGGGATCATCGTATGCGGACCGGCCGACACCGTGGCCGGTGCGTGCCCGTAGCATGGCGGGCCGAGGAAACGAGGGGGCTGAACGTGACGGACGATGCGCGCCCGCGAGGGGATGCCGGGACGGGCGGGGACCCGTGGGCACCGCCCGAGCACAAGGAGTCGTACGACGGGCGGGCGTCGGGGCAGCCGGTGCCGCTGGGCAAGGGCGGGGCGACGCCGCCCGCGCAGCCGCCGGCCGCGGGCGGTGCCGCGTGGCAGCCGCCCGGACCGGACGTGAACGCGGGGCGGCCCCCGGTGCAGGACCGGCCGCCGTCCGTCCACGACCAGCCGACCATGGCCGCGATGCCGGCCGCGGACGGCTCCGTGCCGCCGGGCTTCGCACCGCCCGGTTCCGTGCCGCCCGGTTCCGTGCCGCCGCACGCGCCCGCCGGGTTCGCGCCGCCCATGGGCGGCGGCCCGTCCGCCGTACCGCCGCCGCCGGCCGCGCCGGCCGACCCCGCGGCCGCCTACCCGGGAGATCCCGGCGGCTACGGCTATCCCGGCCAGCCGGGCTATCCCGGTCAGGCCGGTTACCCCGGTCAGCCCGGCTATCCCGGTTACCCCGGTCAGTCCGGTTACCCGGGCTATCCCGGCCCGCAGGGATACGGCTGGCCCGGCATGCCGATGAGCCCGCAGAACGGGTTCGGGGTCGCCGCCATGGTGCTCGGCATCCTCTCGATCTGCCTCTTCTGCCTCTACGGCGTGGTCTCGCTGGTGCTCGGCATCCTCGCGGTGGTCTTCGGCGTCAAGGGGCGCAAGCGGGTCGAGCGCGGCGAGGCCGACAACCACGGGCAGGCCCAGGCCGGTTTCATCATGGGCATCATCGGCATCGTCCTGGGCATCGCGGTGCTCGTCCTGCTGGGCATCGGCATCGGGGCCGCGATCAGCGACTACGACGACTACGACAGCGATCCCTACGTCGGCGACGCCCTCGGCGTCTCCGCACCCGCGTTCCCCATCTCCCCCGAGTCCTCCGGGGCCCACGAGGCTCCCGCGTCCCCGCGGGGCTGACGGTCGCGCGGCGCGGGCGCCGGTCCTGTGCAGACCCGGTCAACGGGCCTTCCCGAGGTGACCTGGCCCATTACGATGCTTGACGGTCAACGAGGGGAGATCAGTTCATGTCCGACTCCAATGTCGGGCCCGGGGGATTCGGGCCGCCGCAGCAGCCGCCGGCACCCGGCTACGGCTATCCGCAGCAGTCCGCCCCGGGTTACGGCTATCCGCAGTCCGGGCCGTCCTATCCCGCCGCGCCCGCGGCGCCGTACCCGCAGACGCCGGGCTACGGGATGCCCATGCAGCCGAGCAACGGCATGGGGACCACGGGGCTGGTGCTCGGCATCATCGGCGTGGTGTGCAGCCTGACGTTCTTCCTGTGGTTCTTCGGGGTCATCCTGGGGATCCTCGGGATCATCTTCGGCGCCATCGGCCGGGCGAAGGCCAACCGTGGCGAGGCCACCAACAAGGGTGCGGCGACCGCCGGACTCGTCTGCGGGATCGTCGCCACGGTCCTGCTGCCGCTGCTGGGCGTACTGCTCTTCGCAAGCCTCATGGGCGCCTCCTGAGCACGAGCCTCGTGAACGCGGCCTGAGCAGGTCCAGGACCGGACCACGAGAGGGCGCTCCCGGCCTGCGGGAGCGCCCTCCCGCCTCACGAGTCCGTGCCCCGCAACCGCTCCCGTGCCGTCATCAGGGCGAAGCCCAGCAGGTTCGGGCCCCGCCAGCGCTGCGGATCCGTCGCCCGCTCGTCGTCCGCGGCGAGGCCGATGCCCCATATCCGGTCCACCGGGCTGGCCTCGACGAGCACCCGGTCGCCCGTGTTCAGCAGGAACCCGCGCAGCTCGGCGTGGGCGGCGAACTTGTGGACGCTGCCCTCGACCACGATCCCGTACCGCTCGCGCTCCCAGACGGTGTCGTCGAAACCGCGGACCAGCCGCCCCGCCTTCTTCGCGAGCGCCGGATTCGCCGCGTCGAGCGCGCGCCGCTCCGCCTCCGCGTCGCCGAACAGCCGCGCCTTGCCCGCCATCATCCAGTGCTCGGCCGTCGCGTAGGTCACGCCGTCGACGGTGAACGGGGAGGGCCACCACTGGCTGAGACAGCTCGCCCCGATCCGGCCGTCAGGGCGCGGCCGGTGCCCCCAGAAGTACAGATACTTGATCCGCTCCCCGGGGTTCTCCTCGTCCCCCTCGCCCGAGCGGACGGCGTCGACCAGGGCTTCCCACGTATCGATCTTCCCCATGCGGCCGAGTCTCGCAGGCGCCACTGACACTCCGTCCCGCTTTTTCCGGGCCGACTCGACACCTGGTCCACCCCGGTCGACAGATTCCGTCGCGTAACCAAATGGCAACAACGGAATCACTTGTTGAGGTCACTCCCCTCTGTCAGGATCGGCACTCAAATCGAGCTGGAGCTACGCCGACCCCCGTGGGACGGGGAGGGCGGCGGAGGAGAGCGACATGCACAATCCGGGCCATCGCTTCCAGGCGCGGGACCGTTTCGCGGACGGTGCGCAGTACATCGCGGGCCGGCCGGCCGAGGGCACCTCGGGCCGTACGCACGCGGTCGTCGATCCGGCCACGGGCGAGGAGGTCCACCGGTACGAACTGGCCGGCACCGACGACGTGGACGCGGCCGTCGCCGCCGCGCGCGAGGCGTTCCCCGGCTGGGCGGGCGCCACCCCGGGCGAGCGCTCGGACGCGCTGCACCGCTTCGCCGCCGTACTCGCCGAACGCGCGGAGGAGTTCGCGCAGGCCGAGTCGCTCCAGTGCGGCAAGCCGCTGAAGCTGACCCGGGAGTTCGACGTCCCGGGGACCGTCGACAACACCGCCTTCTTCGCGGGCGCCGCCCGGCACCTCCAGGGCCAGTCCGCGGGCGAGTACTCCGGCGACCACACCTCCTACGTGCGCCGTGAGCCCATCGGGGTCGTCGGCTCCATCGCGCCCTGGAACTACCCGCTCCAGATGGCCGCCTGGAAGGTGCTTCCGGCGATCGCCGCCGGGAACACGATCGTGCTGAAGCCGAGCGAACTGACCCCGTTCACCGCGCTGCTGTTCGCCGGGGCCGCCACGGAGGCGGGCATCCCGGCGGGTGTCGTCAACATCGTCACCGGCGCGGGCCGGGACGCGGGCGAGCACCTCGTCGGCCACCCGGACGTCGCGATGACCTCCTTCACCGGGTCCACGGCGGTCGGCAGGCGGGTCGCCGAGATCGCCACCGCCACCGTCAAACGGCTCCACCTGGAACTGGGCGGCAAGGCGCCCTTCGTGGTCTTCGACGACGCGGACCTTCAGGCCGCCGTGCACGGCGCGGTCGCGGGCGCGCTGATCAACACAGGGCAGGACTGCACGGCCGCCACGCGCGCGTACGTGCAGCGGCCCCGCTACGAGGAGTTCGTCGCGCGCACCGCGGAGCTGATGGAGAGCGTCCGCGTCGGCGACCCCTTCGCACCCGACACCGACCTCGGCCCGCTGATCTCGCTCGCCCAGCGCGACCGCGTCGCCGGTTTCGTCGACCGGGCGCGCGCCTACGCGCGCGTGGTCACCGGCGGCGAGATCCCGGCGGAGTTGGAGGGCGGCGCGTACTACCGTCCGACGCTCGTCGCGGACGCCGCCCAGGACAGCGAGATCGTGCGGTCCGAGATCTTCGGACCCGTCCTGGTCGTGCTGCCCTTCGACAGCGACGACGAGGGCATCCGGCTGGCCAACGACACCCCCTACGGGCTCGCCGCCTCCGCCTGGACCCGCGACGTCTACCGGGCGAACCGCGCCACCCGCGAGATCAAGGCGGGCTGCGTGTGGGTCAACGACCACATCCCGATCATCAGCGAGATGCCGCACGGGGGATACAAGGCGTCCGGCTTCGGCAAGGACATGTCCGCGTACTCCTTCGAGGAGTACACCCAGGTCAAGCACGTCATGTTCGACAACACCGCGGTCGCCGCGAAGGACTGGCACCGGACGGTCTTCGGGGACCGGCGGTAAGGGCCCGTACGCGGACTCCCTGTACGGGCCCCACGGAGTCCTCGTACGGGGTCCCCGTACGGGTTCCACGGGGCTCACCCGCACCGCCGGGTGGCAATCAGGCCGCGACCACGGCCGCGACGACACTGACGGAAAGGGCACCACGCGCATGGAGCAGTATCAGCCCGACCGCCCCTCCCCGGCCCGGACGGCCGCCGCGCGGCGCAGTCCCACTGGTGGCAGGGGAGCGCTCACCCGGCGCTCCCTGCTGCGCGCCTCCGCGGGCGGCGCGCTCGCCGTGGGCGGCCTCGGGGCGCTGAGCGGCTGCGGCATCCCGGCGGCCGGCCGGACGCAAGGCGGCGTCTCCGCCGACGACCGCTCGGCCGAGGAGAAGACGGTCGACTTCTCCAACTGGACCGAGTACATGGACGTCGACGACAGCGAGCGGCACCATCCCACGCTCGACGCGTTCACCAAGCGCACCGGCATCCAGGTCGAGTACACCGAGGACATCAACGACAACGTCGAGTTCTTCGGCAAGATCAAGCCGCAGCTCGCGGCGGGCCAGGACACCGGGCGCGACCTCATCGTGGTCACCGACTGGCTGGCCGCCCGGCTGATCCGGCTCGGCTGGGTGCAGAAGCTGGACCCGGCCAACCTGCCGCACGCGTACGCGAACCTGTCGGCCCAGTTCCGCAGCCCCGACTGGGACCCCGGACGCGCCTACTCCTACCCCTGGCAGGGCATTTCGACGGTCATCGCCTACAACAGGAAGGCGCTCGACGGAGTCGAGGTGAAGTCGGTCTCCGACCTGCTCGACAACGCGAAGCTCAAGGGGCGCGTCGGCTTCCTGTCGGAGATGCGCGACACCGTGGGGATGACGCTGCTGGACCAGGGCAAGGACCCGGCCGACTTCACCGACGACGACTTCGACGCGGCGATCGCCCGCCTCCAAAGGGCCGTCGACCAGGGCCAGATACGCCGCTTCACCGGCAACGACTACACCTCCGACCTGACCAAGGGTGACCTGGCGGCCTGTCTCGCCTGGGCCGGTGACGTCGTCCAGCTCAAGGCGGACAGCCCGGACGTCGACTTCCTGATCCCCGACAGCGGCTATCTGACGTCCACGGACAACCTGCTGATCCCCAACAGGGCACGGCACAAGACCAACGCCGAGCGGCTGATCGACTACTACTACGAGCCGGAGCCGGCCGCCGAGCTCGCCGCCTACATCAACTACGTGTGTCCCGTCGACGGGGTGAAGGCGGAACTGGCGAAGATCGACAAGGCCGCGGCGGAGAACCCACTGATCATTCCCGACCAGGCCATGGCCGCGAAGTCGCACGCCTTCCGCTCACTGACGCAAGTGGAAGAGACGGCCTACGAAGAGAAGTTCGCGAAGCTCACAGGGGCGTGACGATCATGACGACAGACAGCAGCGGCGACGTCCGCCTCACCGGCATCGGCAAGACCTACGGCTCCTTCACCGCCGTGCACCCGCTCGATCTGACCGTGCCCGAGGGCTCGTTCTTCGCGCTCCTCGGCGCCTCGGGCTGCGGCAAGACCACCACCCTGCGGATGATCGCGGGCCTGGAGGAGCCCACCTCGGGGACGGTGTCCCTGGGGGAGCAGGACGTGACGCACCTGCCCCCGTACAAGCGGCCGGTGAACACGGTCTTCCAGTCGTACGCGCTCTTCCCGCACCTCGACATCTTCGAGAACGTCGCCTTCGGGCTGCGGCGGCGCGGCATCAAGTCGGTGAAGAAGCAGGTCGGCGAGATGCTCGACCTCGTACAGCTCGGTGAGCAGGCCCGCAAGAAGCCGCACCAGCTCTCCGGCGGCCAGCAGCAGCGCGTCGCGGTCGCCCGCGCGCTGATCAACCACCCCAAGGTGCTCCTGCTGGACGAGCCGCTCGGCGCCCTCGACCTCAAGCTGCGCCGCCAGATGCAGCTGGAACTCAAGCGCATCCAGACCGAGGTCGGCATCACCTTCGTGCACGTCACGCACGACCAGGAGGAGGCCATGACGATGGCCGACACGGTCGCCGTGATGAACGCGGGCCGCGTCGAGCAGCTCGGCTCGCCCGCCGACCTCTACGAGAACCCGCGCACGACGTTCGTCGCGAACTTCCTCGGCATCTCCAACTTCATCGAGGCCGAGGTCGACTCCACCAGCGGCGGCGACGTCGTGCTCAGGGCGGGCGGCGGCAAGCTCATCCTGCCCGCGGCGCGATGTCCGGCCCCCACGACGACCGGCGGCAAGATCCTGGCCGGGGTCCGCCCCGAGAAGGTCACCCTCACGCACGCCGACGACGCGGGGGAGATCCCGGCCGGCCGCAACCGCATCACCGGCCGGATCGCCGACTCCAGTTTCATCGGCGTCTCCACGCAGTACGTCGTCGACAGCGCCGTCTGCCCCGAGTTCGAGGTGTACGCGCAGAACATCGACCGCGATCCCCGGCTCGTCCCCGGCGCCGAGGTCGTCCTGCACTGGAGCCCCGCGCACACCTTCGGCCTCGACGCCGCGCAGGACATCGACGCGGGCGTGGAAACGGTCGAGTCCGCCGAGGAGGAGGCAGCCCGATGACGACCGTCACGGAGGCACCGCCTCTGCCGCCGGATCCTGCCCCCGAGCGGCGCCCGCCGCGCAGGCGCGGCCGCCTCACCCCGTACTGGCTGCTGCTGCCCGGCATCCTCTGGCTCGTCGTGTTCTTCGCGCTGCCGATGGTCTACCAGGCGTCCACGTCCGTGCAGACGGGTTCCCTGGAGGAGGGCTTCAAGGTCACCTGGCACTTCGCGACGTACTGGGACGCGCTGGCCGACTACTGGCCGCAGTTCCTGCGCTCGGTGCTCTACGCCGCCGCGGCGACCGGCCTGTGCCTGCTGCTCGGCTATCCGCTGGCATATCTGATCGCCTTCCGCGCGGGCCGCTGGCGCAACGTCGTACTGATCCTGGTCATCGCGCCGTTCTTCACCAGCTTCCTGATCCGTACGCTCGCCTGGAAGACGATCCTCGCGGACGGCGGCCCGGTCGTCGGCGCCCTCGGCTCACTGCACGTCCTGGACGTCACGAGCCGGCTGGGCATCACCTCGGGCGACCGGGTCCTCGCCACCCCGCTCGCGGTGGTCTGCGGCCTGACGTACAACTTCCTGCCGTTCATGATCCTTCCGCTCTACACCTCCCTGGAACGGATCGACGGACGCCTGCACGAAGCGGCGGGCGACCTGTACGCCGCGCCCTTCACCACCTTCCGCAAAGTGACATTCCCGCTGTCGATGCCGGGCGTGGTCTCCGGAACACTGCTGACCTTCATCCCGGCCAGCGGCGATTACGTGAACGCCGACCTGCTCGGCTCCACGGACACCCGGATGGTAGGGAACGTCATCCAAACCCAGTTCCTGCGCATTCTCGACTACCCGACGGCCGCGGCCCTCTCCTTCATCCTGATGGCCGCGATCCTCTTGATGGTCACCTTCTACATCCGCCGATCAGGGACGGAGGACTTGGTCTGACATGGCCTTCGTGCACCGGCTGAAGCGCCACCTGGTAGTCGCAGCAGGACTACTGACCCTCGGCTACCTGCTCCTGCCGAACATCGTCGTAACCGTCTTCTCCTTCAACAATCCGAAGGGCCGATTCAATTACGAGTGGCAGAACTTCTCCCTGGACGCCTGGCGCGATCCGTGCGGCGTGGCCGACATGTGCGGCTCGCTCTCGCTCAGCCTCCAGATCGCCTTCTGGGCGACGCTAGGGGCCACCGCGCTGGGCACGATGATCGCGTTCGCCCTGGTCAGATACCGTTTCCGAGCCCGGGGTGCGGTAAATTCCCTCATCTTCCTACCGATGGCGATGCCCGAGGTGGTCATGGCTGCCTCCCTGCTCACCCTCTTCCTCAACATGGGCGCCCAACTTGGCTTCTGGACCATCCTCATAGCCCACATCATGTTCTGCCTGAGTTTCGTCGTCACCGCTGTGAAAGCCCGGGTGATGTCGATGGACCCCCGCCTGGAACAGGCCGCACAGGACCTCTACGCGGGCCCCGTCCAGACCTTCCTCCGCGTCACTCTCCCGATCGCCGCCCCGGGAATAGCGGCGGGCGCACTGCTGGCCTTCGCGCTCTCCTTCGACGATTTCATCATCACCAATTTCAACGCGGGCTCGACCGTCACCTTCCCCATGTTCGTCTGGGGTTCGGCGCAGCGCGGCACACCCGTACAGATCAACGTCATAGGTACGGCCATGTTCGTGACAGCCGTGCTCTTCGTCCTGGCCGGAATGGCCATAGGAACCCGCAAAAAGCACCGAAAGTCATAGCGGCGCAGACCCTGTTGGGAGTTGAAATCATGGCCCCGAGCGCCATGAACCGCTGGACCGCGTCCCTTTCCGACGCGCAGCCGGTCCCGTACTGGCTGGACGACCCCGGCAGGCCCCGCCCCGAGCCGGCCCTGACCGGCCCCGAGAGCTGTGACCTGCTCGTCGTCGGCGGCGGCTACAGCGGACTGTGGACCGCGCTGGAGGCCAAGCAGCGCGACGCGAAGCGCGACGTGGTGCTGCTGGAGGGCCGCGAGGTGGGCTGGGCCGCCTCGGGCCGCAACGGCGGCTTCTGCGCCGCGTCCCTCACCCACGGCCTGTCCAACGGCCTGACCCGCTGGCCCGGCGAGATCAGGAGACTGGAGGAACTGGGCGCCCGGAACCTGGCCGAGATCGAAATGACCATCGGCCTGTACTCCATCGACTGCGACTTCGAGCACACCGGCGAGATCGACGTAGCCACAGAACCCCATCAGGCGGCCGAACTACGCGACTGGCACGCGGAGTTGCAGCAGAAGGGCCTGGCGGACGGCATGGAGTACCTGGACGCCGAAGCGGTACGCGAACAGGTCGACTCCCCGACCTTCCTCGGCGGCCTGCACGACCCCCGGGGCGTAGCCCTGCTCAACCCGGCCAAGCTGGCCTGGGGCCTCAAACAGGCGTGCCTGCAACACGGGGTGCGCATCTACGAGCACACCCCCGCCCTGACCCTGACCAGGTACGGCGCGGGCATGTCCGTACGCACCCCGTACGGCGCGGTCCGCGCCCGCCAAGCAGCCCTCGGCACCAACGTCTTCCCGAACCTGATCAAACGCGTACGCCCGTACACGGTCCCGGTCTACGACTACGCGCTGATGACCGAACCCCTGACCACCGGCCAACTGGCGTCGATCGGCTGGAAGAACCGCCAGGGCCTGGGCGACAGCGCCAACCAGTTCCACTACTTCCGGCTCTCCGCCGACAACCGGATCCTGTGGGGCGGCTACGACGCCGTGTACCCGTACGGCGGCCGGGTGCGCGCCGAGTACGACGACCGCCCGGAGACGTACGCGAGGCTGGCCGGGCACTTCTTCGCCTGCTTCCCGCAGCTCGAAGGGGTCCGCTTCACCCACGCGTGGGGCGGCGCGATCGACACCTGCTCGCGCTTCTCGGCCTTCTTCGGCACGGCGCACCAGGGCCGGGTCGCCTACGCGGCGGGCTACACGGGCCTCGGGGTGGGCGCGACCCGGTTCGGCGCGGAGGTGATGCTGGACCTGCTGACAGGCAGGCCCACGGAACTCACCGAACTGGAGATGGTCCGCACGAAGCCGCTGCCCTTCCCTCCGGAGCCCTTCGCCTGGACGGGCATCGCGCTGACCAAGTGGTCACTGGCACGCGCGGACAGCCACGGCGGCCGCCGCAACCTGTGGCTGCGCACGATGGACAGACTGGGCCTCGGCTTCGACAGCTGAAAATCCGCGACCACCCGCGTAATGCGAGCCCAAAACCTCCCTCTCTCCCAGGACGGTCGACACGAGAGAGGGAGGTCCTGTCATGACAGGGGCAAGGACGGCGGTCGAGTGGCTGACGGCGGTGGCTCCGGACCCCGAGGCCTGCCGGTGGGAGTGGGAGCGCAACCCGCTGGGGGTGGTGCTGCTGCCCGCGGGCCGGGCCTGGGACGTGCTGATCCTGCCGGGCGAACTGGGCTTCCGCACGCTGGACGTACTGACCCGGGTGATCGACCGGCCGGGCCCCGTACTGGCCGGCTTCGGCGACGCCAGGCTGGGCTACTTCGTACCCGCCGGGACCGCGGCCCGCTGGCTCGGCACGGGGGTACGCGCGGCGGGCGGCGGCACGTGGATCGTGGTGCCGTACCCGGGCCGGACGTCCGGCGGAGTCCGCTGGCTGATCCCCCCGGACGGCTCCGGCACCCTCACCGATCCGTCGTTACTGGAACTGTCGATGCACGAGGCGGCGGCCACCCTGGCGGACGAGTAAAACCTCCGAAGGGGGCCGAACGGTCCACGCCCGCACCCGCCCACGGCCGGAAGGGTCGCCGCCGAACCGTCCACGACCCGCACCCGCCATTGCGCGGAAGGGGCCGTGCCGGTACATCACATGCCCGTCGATCACGTGGTCGCACACCAAGTCGATCATCCGAACCCCTTGGGTGACCGCGGGAGCGACGGGCGGATGTACCGGCACGGCCCCGACCCACCCACCTGGTTGGGCGCGGAGCGCAACGGCCCCGCACACAGGTCTTGACAACCGAATTGGTCTGGACCAAATTGGGCGCGCTCCACCCTCCAACTCCCCCATGCCCGGAGGCAACCGTGGACCGTACCGGACCCGACCGTAGACCCTCAAGGCCGAGTACGGCGACGACTTCGTGCTGACGATGGCCCCGGAGACGTTCTTCGTGCAGCTCGGCTACCAGTACTACGGCACCGGCAAGTGGGGCGGCCAGGACCCGCGCGCGGGCGCCTACCTGCCCGTCATCCACGCCCTGCGCGACGACCTGTCGCTGCTGCACGTCCAGGACTACAACTCGGGCTCGATCATGGGCCTGGACAACCAGTACCACTCGATGGGCGGCGCCGACTTCCACGTCGCGATGACGGACATGCTGCTCACCGGCTTCCCGGTGGCGGGCGACGCGAACAACGTCTTCCCGCCGCTGCGCCCGGACCAGATCGCCGTCGGCATGCCGGCGTCCGTGAACGCGGGCAACGGCTACGTGTCCCCGGCCGAGGTCACCAAGACCCTGAACTGCCTCACGAAGAAGACGGACTGCGGCTCGTACGCGACGCACGGAACGTGGCCCGCCCTGCGCGGTCTGATGACGTGGTCGATCAACTGGGACCAGTTCGCGGGCGGGGAGTTCTCCCGGACCTTCAGCGGCTACTTCGGCTGAGCGCCCGAGAGGTCACCCGGCGGAGGAACACCGCAAGCCCCGCCAGCAGAGGCAGGCACAGACACCAACTACCCACCACGTCCAGCGGAAAGTGATATCCCCGGCGCACCAGCCCAGCAGCGACCGCAAGATTGAGCACCGCGCAGAACCCGATCAGAACGCGCCGAGCGAGCGCCGTACGGAACCAGGGAAGCAGCACCACAACCGCGGCCCCGTAAGCGACGACGGCGGTCGCCGTGTGCCCCGAGGGATAGAAGCCCGTGCCCGGACCCATCACCGGTGGGCCGGGGCGGGCGACCACTTCCTTGAGCGGGACGATCAACCCCGGCAGGAGGGCCATCAGCCCGGCCGCGGCGGCGGGCGCCGCCCACCACCGCGGCAGTCCACGCGACCGGGCGCACAGGCCCGCGTACCCGAGGGCCACGACGAGCACGGGAACGGCGACCGCGACACCGCCGAGGTCGGCCAGGAGTTCCGCGAACCGTCCGGGACGCACGACGGCGTCACTGAGACGTTCGTCGGCACGGGCCAGGGGACCACCGACGACGACCTGCCAGGTGATCAACGCGAAGAAAAGGGCCGACGGCCCGAGAAGAAGAAGGAGAGAGAGGAAGGTCGGCCGCCCCGGAACAGGGGGGGTGGTTCCGAGGCGGCCGTCCTGATCGGTTTGCCGCGCGCCCCGGGGGGTTTGGGGCGAGCGGCCATCCGATCGGTGAGGAGATCCGGAGCCGGAAGCTCCGGGTGTGTGCGCGAGGGCACGACCAGGGCGAAGCTGGGGAGGCCCCGACCCGGTGTCACCCACAGTCCCCTGTGGGCGGGGTGTATCTCTCATCTGGGTAGAACCTACGACAGCCACTGCGGCTCCGACAGACGCAATCGCGTCCCGTCATCCACCTCGCACACGTTCTTCACACCCTCTGCTCCCGCCGCTCCCGCCCGGGAAGCGAACCGGAATCCCGTGGCGGGGCCGGTTCGTTTCCCGGGCTGCGACGCCTGTGGCGTCAGATACGGGCGAGGGCCTGCTCGATGATGTCCAGGCCCTCGGTGAGGAGGTCCTCGCCGATCACCAGCGGGGGCAGGAAGCGGAGGACGTTGCCGTAAGTGCCACAGGTCAGGACCAGCAGGCCCTCCTGGTGGCAGGCCTTGGCGAGCGCGGCGGTGGCCTGCGGGTCCGGCTCCTTGGTGGCGCGGTCCTTGACCAGCTCGATGGCGATCATCGCACCGCGGCCGCGTACCTCGCCGATGACGTCGTACTTCTCGGCCATGGCGCCGAGCCGGGCCTTCATGACCGCCTCGATCTTCTTGGCCCTGGCGTTGAGGTCGAGCTCCTTCATGGTCTCGATGGCGCCGAGCGCGCCCGCGCAGGCGACCGGGTTGCCGCCGTAGGTGCCGCCGAGGCCGCCGGAGTGCGCGGCGTCCATGATCTCGGCGCGGCCGGTCACGGCGGCCAGCGGCAGTCCGCCCGCGATGCCCTTGGCCGTGGTGATCAGATCGGGCACGATGCCCTCGTCCTCGCAGGCGAACCACTGGCCGGTGCGGCAGAAGCCGGACTGGATCTCGTCCGCGACGAAGACGATGCCGTTGTCGGCGGCGAACTCGCTGATGGCCGGCAGGAAGCCCTTCGCGGGCTCGATGAAGCCGCCCTCGCCGAGTACCGGCTCGATGATGATCGCGGCCACGTTGTCCGGGCCGACCTGCTTGGTGATCTCGTCGATGGCCTGCGCGGCGGCCTCCGGGCCCGCGTTCTCCGGGCCGGTCGGCCAGCGGTAGCCGTAGGCCACCGGGACCCGGTACACCTCGGGCGCGAACGGCCCGAAGCCGTGCTTGTACGGCATGTTCTTGGCGGTCAGCGCCATCGTCAGGTTGGTCCGGCCGTGGTAGCCGTGGTCGAAGACGACGACGGCCTGCCGCTTGGTGTACGCGCGGGCGATCTTGACGGCGTTCTCCACGGCCTCGGCGCCCGAGTTGAACAGGGCCGACTTCTTGGCGTGGTCGCCCGGCGTCAGCTCGGCCAGCGCCTCGGCGACGGCGACGTAGCCCTCGTACGGCGTGACCATGAAACAGGTGTGGGTGAAGTCCTGGAGCTGGGCGGAGGCGCGGCGCACGACGGCCTCGGCGGAGGCGCCGACCGAGGTCACGGCGATGCCGGAGCCGAAGTCGATGAGCCGGTTGCCGTCGACGTCCTCGATGATGCCGCCGCCGGCCCGCGTGGTGAACACCGGCAGCACGGAGCCCACACCGGCCGCGACCGCGGCGGTGCGGCGGGCCTGAAGCTCCTGCGACTTCGGGCCCGGGATGGCGGTGACGACGCGGCGCTCCTGCGGAAGTGCGGTCATGGGGGCTCCCTGCTGGTCATGCGGTGACGAAAGGACGGTGGTGCAGGCGAGGACGATGTCGTGCCCGCTTCCTTCTCCGCAGGCTAGGGCCGGTCCGAGGGGGTGGGCATGCTCCATGTGGGCGGTGTCGGCGGACGCCGTTGTCCGCCGTGGACATAGAACGGCGGCGGCCCGCCGGACCCGGGACCGCGCGGATCCGGCCGCGTAAACGGTGAACTACCCCCGCCGGGGCACTAGATTGACCCGCGTACGAGGCACGGAGCGCAGGTCAGGGGGCACAGGCGATGGACAGCGACGGCACGCAGGACGCACGGGGCACGCAACGGAACCCCGTGCCGCGCCCGGCGGGCCCGCCCCGGATGCCCGCGACGCCGCCACGGCCCGCCCAGGCACCGGGAATGCCGCCGCTGCCGGACGGCTCCGCCTTCCTCACCTGGGTCCGCACCCCGCGCCCCGAGGCGGCGCCCGGGGTGTGGCGGTTCGGCCACCGGCCGCGGCCCGCGGAGGAGCCCGAGCAGATCCCCACGCGGCAGCTGCTCAGCGGGGCGGTGATCGCGTTCCTGGTGGGCTGGCTCATCTGGTCCCTGCTGGACAACGGCTACCTCGGCGGCTGGTGGATCCTGCCGCTCCAGCTCCTCGCCCCCGACGCCTGGCTGAACAGCGACAGCTCCGTCGTACGGGCCTTCCTCTACGACGGCTACACCCTCCTGGTCGCCCTCGCCATCCTGGTCGGGGTCGGGCGGCTGGGCCGCTGGGGCGAGGTGTGGCGCCGCTTCGGCGCCCCTCGGCTGCGGCAGCGGCCGGCCGGTGAGCCGGCCCCCGCCCCCCAGGAGGACCCCGCCGAATGGCCCGCCCTGCGGGCCGCCGGGGCGGCCGACGCCGCCGACCGGCTCGCCGCCGAGGCCCGTACCGGGCTGATGCGGGACGTCGACCACGCCCGGATCGCCCGCGCCTGGCAGGGCGTACGCAACGGGCGGCACAGCCTCGCCACGTTCACCGGCGCGGTGCTCAAGGACGGCGCCGCCGCCTGTCTGCACCCCTCCGGGGAGCGGGACCTGCCAGGCAGGAGCGCCCGGCACGACCTGGTGACCGGGCAGGTACGGCTCGGCACCACGGCCGACGACGCCCGCAACCCGTACGCCTACCGCGGCACCGGGCTCGCCCTCGGGCCCGAGCTGCTCGCCACCTCGCTGCTCGCCGTCGGCCCGGCCGGTTCCGGCAAGACCACCGCCGTCGTCCGGCCGCTCGCCGAGTCGCTGTGCCTGCACGCGCTCGCCGGGCGGGCCGCCGTCGTGGTGGTGGGCGCGGCCGGCGCCGGGGTCGGCCCGGCCGACGCCTACGACGTCGTCGTGCGCATCGGCCACCCCGACTCCGTCTACGACCTCGACCTGTACGGCGGCACCACCGACCCCGACGAGGCCGCCGCGGTGCTCGCCGAGGCGCTGGTCGGGGACCTCTCCGATCCGCAGCCCGGCGCGGACAGCCGGCGCTCCACCACCGTCCTCGCCCAGCTCCTCGGGCCCTTCCGGGGCGTCCACGGCCGCTTCCCGTCCGTGCCCGAGCTGCGCCGGCTGCTCGACGGCACGCCCGGGGCGCTCGGCGAGCTGCGCCAGGCCCTGGAGGAGACAGGGCAGGAGTCGCTGCTGCGGGAACTCGACGCGCGCGAGCGGCAGTCGGGCCGTCCCGGAGACGTCAGCGCCGTGCTGGCGGACCGGGTGGCGCTGCTCGACCGGCCCGCCTTCGCGGCGTTCTTCGACACCTCGGGGAAGTCGCGGCCGTTCACGCTGCGCGCCCTCGACCACCCGGTGCGGGTCCGTATCGACCTGCCGGAGCGCGGCCACGCCGACGCCTCGCGGATCCTCGCGCGGCTGGTGCTCGCGCAGTTCACGGCCGCCGTCGCGGTCCGCGAGGACCGCTCCCTGTTCGCCTGTCTGATCCTCGACGACGCGACCGCGACGGTCACCCCGGCCGCAGTGCGCGGCGTCCAGCGGCTGCGGTCGGCGGGCGCGGGCGCCGTGCTGACCCTGCGCACGCTGGACGACGTGCCCCGGCCGCTGCGCAGCCCGCTGCTCGGCGCGATCGGCTGCCGGGTGGCGCTGTCCGGCCTCACGCCCTGGGACGGCCAGGACTTCGCGGAGGTCTGGGGCAAGGAGTGGACCGAGACGCGGGACGTCACCGACCGGCAGATCATCGCCGAGACCCCGGCGGGCAAGGCCGTGCACATGCTGCGCCGGGTGATCACCGGCCACGCGCCGACCGCGCGGGCGGTCACCGTGCGGCAGGTCGAGCGGGAGCGGTGGTCGGCGTCCGAGCTGGCGCACGCGGTGCCGCCGGGTCACGCGGTGCTGTCACTCACAAGCGTGAAGGGCGAGCACGCGCCGCCGCTGCTCGTGGACCTCCGGGGCTGAGTTCTCCCGGGCAGGGCGGGTACCGGAGAAGGATGCGGCACCGGCTCGTGCGGTCACGGGCCGACCGTACGGTGAGGCAGAATCGGCATAAGCCGTTCATACGCGGTGGCCAAAAGATCACAGCCGCCGTCGGAGATCCACAGGCGTCACGGGCGTCCGTCCGGGCGTGCTGTGGACGCGCCCCGGGGCCCCGGGGACGCACGGCCGCCGATCCGCCCGCCGCAGACCGACCGACCGACCGCCGAAAGACCCGTGACGATCTGAAGGTCCCATGCCTCCCACGCTCGCCTCGCTCGTCCACCACTCAGCACTCAAGCTCACCGTGCGGGCGGGCGGAGACCACCTGGACGTACCCGTCCGCTGGGCCCACGTCAGCGAGCTCGCCGACCCGGTGCCGTACATGGAGGGCGGGGAGCTGCTGCTGATCACCGCGCTCAAGCTGGACGCCGAGGACTCCGAGGCCATGCGGCGCTATGTGAAGCGGCTGGCCGGGGCGGGCGTCGTGGGCCTCGGGTTCGCGGTCGGCGTCAACTACGACGACGTCCCCGAGGCGCTCGTCGAGGCGGCGGCCAAGGAGGGCCTGCCGCTGCTCGAAGTGCCGCGGCGCACCCCGTTCCTCGCCATCAGCAAGGCCGTCTCGGCCGCCATCGCCGCCGACCAGTACCGCGCCGTGACCGCGGGCTTCGCCGCCCAGCGCGAGCTGACCAAACAGGCCCTGAACGGCGGGCCCGAAGGGCTGCTCGCCGCGCTCGCCGGACAGGTCGACGGCTGGGCCGCGCTGTACGACGCCTCGGGCTCCGTCGTCGCCACCGCGCCCGAGTGGGCCGGGCGCCGGGCCGCGCGGCTGACCCCCGACGTGGAGCGGCTGCGCGAGCGGCCCGCGCCCGCCAGCTCCGTGGTGGGCGGCCCCGGCGGCGAGGACCGTATCGAGCTGCACTCGCTTGGCACCGGGCGGCGCCCGCGCGCCGCGCTCGCCGTCGGCACCGCCGCCGCCCTGGGCACCGCCGAGCGGTACGCCGTGCACTCGGCGATCGCCCTGCTGACCCTGACCACCGAGCGGTCCGAGTCGCTGCACGCCGCCGAGCAGCGGATCGGCGCGGCCGTGCTGCGGATGCTGCTCGCCGGGGAGCCCGACCACGCCCGCGCGGTCGCCGGCGACTTGTACGGCGGGCTGCTCGACGCCCCCTTCCGGCTGGTCCTCGCCGAGTCCGCGTCCGCGTCGGCCGGGCGGGCGCACGCCGACGGGCACGCCAGGGTGACCGCGCAGCCCCCGGCGCCCGCGGCCGCCGCGCCCCGGAGCGCCGGCGATCCGCTCGGCGGGCTCGTGGACGTCGTCGAGTCGGCCGCCGCCCGCTCCGGGGAGTCCGTGCTGCTCGTGCCCGACGGGGAACGGCTCGTGGTGCTCGCCGCGGACGGGGGCGCCGCCGTCGGCGCCGTCCAGGAGTACGCGGCGGCCCTGGAGGCCGCCCGCGCGGCGGCCAGCCAGCGGCCGCCCGCCGACGAGGACGAACTGGTGGTGGGCCTGTCCGCACCCGCGGGACCGATCGCCGCGGGCGCCGCGTACAAGCAGGCCGAACAGGCGCTGTCGGTGGCCAGGCGCCGGGGCCGTGCTCTGGTCGAGCACGAGGAGCTGGCCGCCGGGTCGGTGCTGCCGCTGCTCGCGGACGACGCGGTGCGCGCCTTCGCCGACGGGCTGCTGCGGGCGCTGCACGAGCACGACGCCACCGGGCGCGGCGACCTGGTCGCCTCGCTGCGCGCCTGGCTCTCCCGGCACGGCCAGTGGGACGCCGCCGCCGCGGACCTGGGCGTCCACCGGCACACGCTGCGGTACCGGATGCGCCGGGTCGAGGAGATCCTGGGGCGCTCCCTGGACGACCCGGACGTCCGCATGGAGCTGTGGCTCGCCCTCAAGGCGACGGCGACGGTGGGGGAGTAGCCGCTGCCCCCGGCGGACGCGCCCTCTTCACCGGACCGCGGCACGCGGACGCGCCTTCCCACCGCCCCAAGCCCGCGAACGCGCGCCTGACCGGACCGGCACCCGCGCGCCTGACCGGACCGGCGCCCGGACGCGCCTCCCGCTCGACCAGGAGCCCGCGTCCGCGCGCCTCGCCGACCCTCAGCGCCCGGACGCGCCTCCCTGCCAAAGCGGAGCATCCGTGCCCCCGACTGCTACGACGCGGACAAGCGACCCCTGGCCACCCCGGCCCTACCGTTGACCCGTAAACCAAGGACATCTCCACCTCGGAAGGGCCGGGACTCGTACATGGCACAGGACACTGCGGCAGCCGCCCACGGCTTCTGGCTCGCCGGCCGCCGGGCCACCGGTGGGACCACCTTCGACGTCACCTCGCCGTGGGACGGACGGCTCGTCGGCACGGTCGGCGTGCCGACCGAGGAGCAGACCGAGGAGGCGGTGGCCGCCGCGTACGCGGTGCGCGAGGAGTTCGCCGCGACCCCGGCGCACGTGCGCGCCGCCGCGCTCGACCACGTCAGCAAGCGGCTCGTGGAGCGCACCGAGGAGATCGCGCAGCTCATCTCCGCGGAGAACGGCAAGCCGGTGAAGTGGGCGCGCGGCGAGGTCGGCCGCGCGGTCTCCGTCTTCCGGTTCGCCGCCGAGGAGGCCCGCCGGTTCAACGGCGGCGAGGCACAGCGGCTCGACACGGACGCGGGCGGGCAGGGGCGCCTCGCGCTCACCCGCCGCTTCCCGAAGGGCGTCGTCCTCGGCATCGCGCCCTTCAACTTCCCGCTCAACCTGTGCGCCCACAAGATCGCCCCGGCGATCGCGGCCGGCGCGCCGATCATCCTCAAGCCGGCGCCCGCGACCCCGCTGTCCGGCCTGGTCATCGGCGACCTGCTCGCCGAGACGGAGCTGCCGGCCGGTTCCTGGAGCATCCTGCCGGTCCCGAACGACCGGATGCCCGCCCTGGTCCAGGACGAGCGGCTGCCCGTCATCTCCTTCACCGGCTCCGAGCAGGTCGGTTACGCGATCATGGACTCGGTGCCGCGCAAGCACTGCACCCTTGAGCTGGGCGGCAACGGCGCGGCCGTCGTGCTCGGCGACTGGGCGAGCGACGCCGACCTGGACCTGGCCGCGTCCCGGATCGCCACCTTCTCCAACTACCAGGGCGGCCAGTCCTGCATCTCGGTGCAGCGGGTGATCGCGGACGCCGCGGTGTACGAGCGGCTGCTGCCGAGGATCGTCGCCGCCGTCGAGGCCCAGGTCACCGGCGACCCGTCGGACGCCGCGACCGACGTCGGCCCGCTGGTCAGCGAGGACGCCGCCAAGCGCGTCGAGTCCTGGGTGGACGAGGCCGTCGCCGCCGGGGCCGTGCTGCGTACCGGCGGCAAGCGCGACGGGGCCTCGTACGCGCCGACCGTGCTCACCGACCTGCCGGCGGACACCACCCTGGCCTGCGAGGAGGTCTTCGGCCCGGTCCTCAGTGTGCAGCGCGTGGACGGCGAGGACGCGGCCTTCGCCGCCGTCAACGACTCCAAGTACGGCCTCCAGGCGGGCGTGTTCACGCACGACCTCCAGGCCGCCTTCCGCGCCCACCGCGCGCTGGAGGTCGGCGGCGTCGTCATCGGCGACGTGCCGTCCTACCGCGCCGACCAGATGCCGTACGGCGGGGCGAAGCAGTCCGGTGTGGGCCGCGAGGGCGTGCGGTTCGCGATGGAGGACTACACCTACGAGCGCGTTCTCGTGCTCACGGGCCTCGCCCTCTGAGCACACCTGAGAACACCGCGACGGCCGGAGCCCGCTGTGCGGGCTCCGGC
>NZ_JBHWHV010000023.1:117802-130024 GCF_042732375.1 Streptomyces sp. NPDC059785 | reverse complement strand
ACCACGTCACCCGGCTGAAGGAGCTCGGCCAGCTCATCGATCGTGGACTGGGTCGCCGCACCGGCCGGGACCATCACCCACACCACACGCGGGCCCTTGAGCTTGCTCACAAGCTCTTCCAGGCTGTGGACATCGGCGACGTCCGGGTTGCGGTCGTATCCGATGACGGTGTGGCCTGCGCGGCGGATCCGCTCGCGCATGTTGCCGCCCATCTTGCCGAGGCCGACGAGACCGAGCTCCATCAGTGTTCCTTAGGGGTTGCGACGTGGCATGAGGGCACCTGCGTACCCACGTCCGACCCTAAACCCGGACGCTCACGCACACCTGTGGGCATAGCCGCTCAGGCGTATGCCCACCTGCGGTCTTCCCTCGGACGCGTCAGCCGCTGAGCCGCACCGGCATGATCAGGTACTTGTACGCCTCGTCCGCCTCGGCGTCCACCGCGGGCCTGCCGCTGAGCAGCGCCGGCTTGGTGGACGTCGTGAAGGAGAGCTGCGCGACGGGCGAGTCGATGGCGCTGAGGCCGTCGAGCAGGAACGTCGGGTTGAAGGCGATCGAGATGTCGTCGCCCTCGAGCTGGGCGTCGACTCTTTCCACAGCCTGTGCGTCGTCGCTGGAGCCGGCCTCCAGGATCAGCACGCCCTGCTCGAAGCTGAGCCGCACCGGGGTGTTCCGCTCGGCGACCAGAGCCACGCGCTTGACGGCCTCCACGAAGGGGGCGGTCTCGATCACGGCGACGGAGTTGAACTCGGTCGGGAAGAGCGTGCGGTACTTCGGGAGGTCGCCCTCGAGCAGCCGGGTGGTCGTACGCCGTCCCGCGCCCTCGAAGCCGATCAGGCCCTCGCCCGCGCCCGAGCCGGACAGCGCCAGGATCACGCTGTCCCCGCTCGTGAGCGCCTTGGCGGTGTCCAGGAGCGTCTTGGCGGGCACCAGGGCGACCGCGGACGCCTCCGGGTTTTCCGGCTTCCACAGGAACTCGCGGACCGCGAAGCGGTAGCGGTCGGTGGAGGCCAGGGTGACCGTGTCGCCCTCGATTTCGATGCGGACACCCGTGAGCACCGGCAGGGTGTCGTCACGGCCGGCCGCGATGGCGACCTGGGCGGCGGCCGAGGCGAAGACCTCGCCGGGGACCGTGCCGGTGGCGGAGGGCATCTGCGGCAGCGCCGGATACTCCTCCACAGGCAGGGTGTGGAGGGTGAAGCGGGAGGAGCCGCAGACCACGGTCGCCCGTACACCGTCTGTGGAGATCTCCACCGGGCGGTTGGGCAGGGCTCGGCAGATGTCGGCGAGGAGCCGGCCGGACACCAGGACCGTGCCCTCCTCATCGGTCTCCGCGTCCACCGAGACCCGCGCCGAGACCTCGTAGTCGAAGCTGGACAGGCTCAGGGAGCCGTCCTCGGCCTTCAGCAGGAGGCCGGCGAGGACAGGCGCCGGCGGACGGGCCGGGAGGCTGCGTGCCGCCCAGGCCACTGCCTCCGCGAGTACGTCGCGTTCCACCCGGATCTTCACCGTTGCCGCCTCCGTCTGTTGCCGGCGCTCTCGCCCTGCTGGCCGTCGTGTCTCTCGGTGTCCGGGATCCCTGTGAGGGGAAGGACACCGGGGAACAGTCTGACGCACCGCACTGACAGTCGGTGCCCCCCTCGGTCAAGTCGTGCCGGGCGGCACCGGAGCTCCGGACAGCGAGTTGTGCACAGCCCCGTCTTCGAAACGGATTCCCAGCTATCTCTAGTTGGGAGTAGTAGTAGGGGCTGTGGATACCGTGGATAACCACGTTTTCGCAGCTCAGGCGGCAGATTTTGTCCACGGACCCTGTGGGCGGCGGCGGTGGACAACCGGGGTCGACTGTGGACGGGGAAAAGTTCTGCACACTCGATGCACAGCCTCGGGGCACTTCTCCCCAGTGCCGTCCCCAGGTTTACCCACGTTCCCCACAGGCCAACCCGGCACCTTGGTGTGATGCCTTTCACTCGACGCGGTGAGCGGGCGCGTTGCGTTGCCGAACAGTGGACAGGCATGTGGAGAAGCTGGGGATCGCTGGGGACAACCGGCTCAGCCCTGTGGGTTGACGGTGGACAACTTCGTGCACAGCCTGTGGATCTTCTCTTCGTCCACAGCCTGTGCAGAGCGCTCGTCCACCAATCCACAACCACCTGACCTGGCCTGATGGACTTTCGGCAGCGCCCCCTGTGGACACGAACTGGACAACTCCCCGGTCCCCAGGGTGTGGACGCGAGAAAGTCCCCAAATCTGTGGAGAGCGGCCGTAACCCCGTTCTTAATCGAACAGTGGATGACGGTCCGGCTGCGGCGGGACAGCTCGGAACAGTCGCGCGGGCGGCACGGAACAGTCGCGCGGGCGGCACGGAACAGTCGCGCGGGCGGCACGGAACGCGAACGGCGCCCCGGAGGATGGGTCCCCAGGGGCGCCGTTCGGAGGCGTAACGCGGCTTGCCGCAGTGATTCTTGAGCGGTCAGCGGTCAGCGGTCAGCGGTCAGCAGTCAGCAGTCAGCGGTCAGCGGTACGTGGCCGTCAGCCGTTCTTGATGCGGTTGGTGAGCTCGGTGACCTGGTTGTAGATCGAGCGGCGCTCGGCCATCAGCGCGCGGATCTTGCGGTCGGCGTGCATGACGGTCGTGTGGTCGCGGCCGCCGAACTGCGCGCCGATCTTCGGCAGCGACAGATCGGTCAGCTCGCGGCAGAGGTACATGGCGATCTGGCGCGCGGTCACCAGCACGCGGCTGCGTGAGGAGCCGCACAGATCGTCCACCGTGAGCCCGAAGTAGTCGGCGGTGGCCGCCATGATGGCCGTCGCGGTGATCTCCGGGGCGGAGTCCTCGCCGCCGGGGATGAGGTCCTTGAGGACGATCTCGGTCAGGCCGAGGTCCACCGGCTGCCGGTTGAGCGACGCGAACGCCGTCACCCGGATCAGCGCGCCCTCCAGCTCACGGATGTTCCGCGAGATCCGGGAGGCGATGAACTCCAGTACCTCCGGCGGGGCGTTGAGCTGCTCCTGCACCGCCTTCTTGCGCAGAATCGCGATCCGGGTCTCCAGCTCGGGCGGCTGGACGTCCGTGATCAGACCCCACTCGAAACGGTTCCGCAGCCGGTCCTCCAGCGTCACCAGCTGCTTGGGGGGCCGGTCCGAGGACAGCACGATCTGCTTGTTGGCGTTGTGGAGCGTGTTGAAGGTGTGGAAGAACTCCTCCTGCGTCGACTCCTTGTCCGCCAGGAACTGGATGTCGTCGACCAGCAGGATGTCCATCTCCCGGTACCGCTTGCGGAAGCTGTCGCCCTTGCCGTCCCGGATCGAGTTGATGAACTCGTTGGTGAATTCCTCCGAGCTCACGTACCGCACGCGCGTACCCGGGTAGAGGCTGCGCGCGTAGTGCCCGATCGCGTGCAGCAGGTGCGTCTTGCCGAGCCCGGACTCCCCGTAGATGAAGAGCGGGTTGTACGCCTTGGCCGGCGCCTCGGCGACGGCGACCGCGGCGGCGTGCGCGAAGCGGTTCGAGGCACCGATGACGAAGGTGTCGAAGAGGTACTTGGGGTTCAGGCGTGCGGTGGGCTCGCCGGGGCCCGTCGCCGGCGCGGGCTGTGCGGCGAGCGGGCCGGGGGCGCCGCTGGCCGCGGGCAGCGCGGAACCGACCGGTCCACCGCGGTGCACATGGCCACTGCCCGGTGTGGACGGCGGCTCCGGAAGATCGCGCCGGGAGTCGTGCTGGCCGTAGTCGGACCGCTGCTGCTCGTAGTCCCCCCGCCCCTGCTCGTAGTCGCCGCGCCCCTGGTCGTAGTCCGGGCGCTGCGGCTCGTAAGGGGAGCGCTCCATCGACTGCGGACGGTAGTCCTGGGACGGCGACGCGTAAGGGTCGCGCTCGGGGAAGCCGAGCCGCTGCTGCTGCCAGCCGTAGTCGTCCTGCGACGGCCGCGGCCAGGCGCCGGGCTCGGGTCGCTGGTAGTCCGGATATGCGGGACGGGCGGTCGGCAGCTGGTCGGGGCGGGCGGACGGAAGCTGGTCACCATGGCCGCCGGGTCCCTGCTCGGGCCGGCCGGACCGGTGGTCGTCCGCACGGTGGCGGCCGTAGCGCTCGTACCCGTCGCGCCCCTGGCTGTCGTAGGGGTTCCGCTCGTCGCGCCCCTGAGAGTCGTAAGGCTTGCGCTCGTCACGGCCCGGGCCGTCGTAACCGTCGCGGACCTGGCTGTCGTAGCCGTCGCGTCCGTCGCGGCCCTGGCTGTCGTACGGGCTCCGGTCGTCCCGGGGCTGGCTGTCGTACGGGCTCCGGTCGTCCCGGGTGTCGTATGCGTCACGCCCATCACGGCCGTCGCGTGCGTCGCGGCCTTGGGCCGGGGCCGACGGGAGCTCGGGCTCCTCGTAGCGGGAGGAGACGGGCGGCGGGGGCTCGCCGGCGGAGTCGTCGACGGTGATCGCGATGCGGATCGGGCGCCCGCACTCGCGGCTCAGCGACTCGCTGACGATCGGCGCCAGGCGCCCTTCGAGTACGCCCTTCGCGAACTCGTTCGGGACCGCGAGCAGTGCCGTGTCCGCGACCAGTGCCAAGGGCTGGCAGCGCTTGATCCAGTGCTCGTCCTTCGCCTCGACACCCTGCCCGCGGCCCTCGCCGAGGAGCTGTTCCAGTACTCGTGGCCACACTGCGGCAAGATCGGCAGGTACGTCAGCCACAGGGCACGCTCTCTCACGGGTCCCACGAACGTGTGGTTCTGGGAACGGGTCGGGATGTCAGTCGGACGAGGCGGGGGGAACGAAACAGCTGGGGCGAGAAGAAGGGAACGAATCGGAGTCCAGTCACGGTAGTCAGGGCGACCGGTGCGGTTCAAGTTGTTGTCCCCAGCCTGTGGACAGTGTCCCCCGGCGGGTGCTGGTTTGACCGGATGGCGTAGCCGCGCGTACCGTAACCAGGTCGAGTTGTCGATGGCTGCTGCCGCCTGCCTCCGATGGGCACAGATCGCTTGAAGTGATCGGGAAGCGGTGCACTCGGGCGTAATGCGAGCTACCTCGTGGGCGCACGGTGACAGCCAGGACGGCACCCCGCCACCACCGATTCTTTCTGGAGCCCCCGAGTGAGCAAGCGCACCTTCCAGCCGAACAACCGTCGTCGCGCCAAGACCCACGGCTTCCGCCTGCGGATGCGCACCCGTGCCGGCCGCGCGATCCTCGCGAACCGTCGTGGCAAGGGTCGCGCCAGCCTGTCCGCCTGATCACGTAATCAGGTCATGACGTGCTGCCTACCGAGCATCGGCTGAGGCGGCGCGAGGATTTCGCGACCGCGGTACGCCGAGGACGCCGGGCCGGACGCCCGCTTCTCGTCGTCCATCTACGCAGCGGTGCAACGGACCCGCACGCGCCTGGGGAGAGCGCTCCCCCGACGCGTGCGGGTTTCGTCGTGAGCAAGGCAGTGGGCGCCGCGGTCGTCCGGAACAAGGTGAAGCGCAGACTTCGCCATCTGATGCGTGACCGAGTGGCTCTGTTGCCCCCCGGTAGCCTGGTAGTCGTACGAGCGCTGCCCGGTGCGGGCGACGCCGACCACGCACAACTGGCCCGAGACCTGGATGCCGCTCTCCAGCGGCTGCTGGGAGGTGGCGCGCGATGAAGTACCCACTGCTGGCTCTCATCAAGCTCTATCAGTGGACCATCAGCCCGTTGCTCGGGCCGGTGTGCAAGTACTACCCGTCGTGCTCCCACTACGGCTACCAGGCCATCGACCGGCACGGTGCGGTCAAGGGAACGGCACTGACCGCCTGGCGCATCCTCCGGTGCAATCCCTGGTCGCTGGGCGGTGTGGACCACGTCCCGCCGCGCAAGCGCCCGCGATGGCACGAACTACTGCGTAACGCCTGGCGTGCACGCAAGGGCGGGAACTCCGCCGCCGAACCGGCCACCGAGGGGTCTGGTAAGTCCGACCACCTCTCGAGCCCGGCCGACGAGACCCCGTCCCATGCTCAAGGAGCCTGATTAGTGGACACGATTGCCAGTCTTTTCAGCTTCATCACGACACCCGTTTCCTGGGTCATCGTCCAGTTCCACTCCGTGTACGGGAAGATCTTCGGCCCGAACACGGGATGGGCCTGGGGCCTGTCCATCGTGTCCCTGGTGATCCTGATCCGTATCTGCCTCATTCCGCTCTTCGTGAAGCAGATCAAGTCGACCCGGGCGATGCAGACGCTGCAACCCGAGATGAAGAAGATCCAGGAGCGCTACAAGAACGACAAGCAGCGCCAGTCCGAAGAGATGATGAAGCTCTACAAGGAGACGGGCACCAACCCGCTCTCCTCGTGTCTTCCCATCCTGGCGCAGTCGCCGTTCTTCTTCGCCCTGTACCACGTGCTCAACGGCATCGCGACCGGCAAGACGATCGGCGTCATCGACGACCAGCTGCTGGCCAGCGCCCGCCAGGCGCACATCTTCGGTGCCCCGCTCGCGGCGAAGTTCATGGACAGCTCGTCCAAGGTCGAGGCGCTGGGCGCCTCGCTGACGGACGTCCGGGTCGTGACCGCGGTCATGATCGTGCTGATGTGCTTCTCGCAGTTCTACACGCAGCGCCAGCTGATGACGAAGAACGTCGACACCACCGTCAAGACGCCCTTCATGCAGCAGCAGAAGATGCTGATGTACGTCTTCCCGGTGATGTTCGCCGTCTTCGGTATCAACTTCCCGGTCGGTGTCCTCGTCTACTGGCTGACCACCAACGTGTGGACCATGGGCCAGCAGATGTATGTCATCCGTAACAACCCGACTCCGGGCAGCAAGGCCCAGGCCGCGTTCCTGGAGCGGCTGCACAAGCACGTCACGACCCACGGCAAGACGCGCAGCCGCCGTGAGAAGGCCGTCGTCAAGGCCATCGTCGCCAAGGGCCGCGACCGCAACGAGTACGAGCGCAAGTTCATCAACGGGCTGACCAAGGCGGGTCTCGCCGCGCAGTCCGACGGCGTCGTGGGCAAGAGCGAGAGCGTCGCCACCGTGGAGTCCGAGGACGGTACGCCGACCACCACGGGCGCACCCAAGCGCCAGCAGCCGAAGCGCCAGTCGAAGTCCCAGCGCCAGTCCGGCGGCACCGCCAAGGCGGCCGGAGAGGCCGAGCTGAAGACCTCTCTGGCCAAGTCCGACGAGCCGCAGGACGCCAAGCCCGGTACGGCCAAGCCGGCCGGCGGTGGGCCCAAGCCCGGCACCGGTACCCGCAGCAAGGCCCAGTCCGGACGCAAGGGCCCCCAGCGGCCCAAGTCCCCGTCCAAGAAGTAAGAAGGAGTCCATCCCGTGACGGAAGGCACCACCTCCGCCGCCGCCGAGGGCGACACCCTGACCCGCCTGGAGCAGGAGGGCGAGATCGCGGCGGACTACCTCGAGGGTCTGCTCGACATCGCCGACCTCGACGGCGACATCGACATGGATGTCGAGGCCGACCGGGCCGCTGTCTCGATCATCAGTGACGCCGGCAGCCGCGACCTGCAGAAGCTGGTCGGCCGGGACGGCGAAGTGCTGGAAGCCCTTCAGGAGCTCACGCGCCTGGCCGTGCACCGGGAGACCGGCGACCGCAGCCGCCTGATGCTGGACATCGGGGGCTACCGCGCCAAGAAGCGCGAGGAGCTCTCCGAGCTCGGCGCCAAGGCCGCGGCCGAGGTCAAGAGCTCCGGTGAGCCGGTGAAGCTGAAGCCGATGACGCCCTTCGAGCGCAAGGTGGTGCACGACGCGGTCAAGGCCGCGGGCCTGCGCAGCGAGTCCGAGGGCGAGGAGCCGCAGCGCTTCGTCGTCGTGCTTCCCGCCTGATCGGTATGTACGTGCCTTCGGCCCCGTCTGTTGCGCAGACGGGGCCGAATTTTGTCAGCCTGATAGTTCCCGACAGTTGTGCTCCCAGCAGCTGTGACCCTGTTGGTCCTGGAAGTCAGCGCCCAGTGCGCTTATGCGGTACGGAAGGACGGTCCCCGTGACGGAGGCAGCGGAGCTCCCCCCTGCGCCCGAGCAGGCGCGCGAGGTATTCGGTGATCGCTTCGCGGACGCGGTCCGGTACGCCGAGCTGCTGGCCGAGGCGGGAGTGCAGCGCGGCCTGATCGGCCCTCGTGAAGTGCCCCGGCTCTGGGAGCGGCACCTGCTGAACTGTGCGGTGCTCTCGGAGGTCGTCCCCGAGGGCGTGACTGTGTGCGACGTCGGGTCCGGCGCCGGACTGCCCGGTATCCCGCTCGCCCTGGTCCGCGAGGACCTCAAGATCACGCTGCTCGAGCCGCTGCTGCGCCGGACGAACTTCCTCACCGAGGTCGTTGAGCTGCTCGGACTCGACCATGTCACCGTCGTGCGCGGCCGCGCCGAGGAGGTCATGGGGAAGCTGCCGCCGGTCCATGTGGTCACTGCTCGCGCCGTGGCGCCGCTGGACCGCCTGGCCACCTGGGGCATCCCGCTGCTGCGGCCGTACGGCGAGATGCTGGCGCTCAAGGGGGACACCGCCGAGGAGGAGCTGAAGAGCGCCGCCACCGCGCTGAGCAAGCTCGGTGCGGTGGAGACCTCGATCCTGCACGTCGGCGAGGGCGTCGTGGACCCGCTGTCCACGGTGGTGCGGGTGGAGGTCGGGGAGAGCCCGGGCGGTGTGCGGTTCGCCGCGAAGCGCGCCAAGGCCGCCCGGACGGGGCGTACGCGGCGTCGCCGCTGAAGCTTCCGGCAGTCCTTCGAACTCCCGGTTCCGCACGGCGGAGCCGGGAGTTTTTCGTGACTCCGGCTGATCCGTCCTGACGACCAGCCGTACTCCACACAAGCTGCCAAACCTACGCAACCCGGAGTGTCGCGCGATAACGGGCGCGGGGGCTATGCATCGTGTTTCACGTGAAACGTCGCTCACTGTTGCACGGCATCATCAGTCGTGGCCGCGCCGCGGCCGAACCCCGCGACCGCAAGCCTCTCGGTTCACTCGGAGAGGGTGCGGAGTTGTCCACAGAGGTGGATTTCTCCACAGAAGAACGGGCCTCGCTGGTTCATGACCCCGAAGACATGGGAGGCTCTGTTCATTGCGAGCCTGAAGTCGAGGAGAGTGAATCCTTGCGGTCCGACGCCAACATCGCGGGACCGATGACCGATCCGGTCCCCGGTCCCCGTACCGAGTCGATGGGGGAGGATGTTTCACGTGAAACACCGCCCCCGATGGACGACACTCCCATCGGTCGTGCTGCCCAACTGGCGGTAGAAGCGCTGGGCCGTGCCGGCGAGGGCCTTCCCCGGCCCGAGCAGACGCGAGTCATCGTCGTCGCCAATCAGAAGGGCGGGGTGGGTAAGACCACGACCACGGTCAACCTGGCCGCGTCGCTCGCTCTGCACGGTGGCCGTGTTCTGGTGATCGACCTCGACCCACAGGGCAACGCCTCCACCGCGCTGGGCATCGACCATCACGCCGAAGTCCCATCGATCTACGACGTACTGATCGACAGCAAACCGCTTTCCGAAGTGGTGCAGCCGGTACCTGACGTCGAGGGTCTCTTCTGTGCCCCTGCCACGATTGATCTCGCCGGTGCGGAGATCGAACTCGTATCGCTGGTGGCACGAGAGAGCCGGCTGGAGCGAGCGATCCAGGCGTACGAGCAGCCGCTCGACTACATCCTCATCGACTGCCCGCCCTCGCTCGGACTGCTCACCGTGAACGCCTTGGTGGCCGGCGCGGAGGTCCTCATCCCGATCCAGTGCGAGTACTACGCGCTGGAGGGTCTGGGGCAGCTGCTGCGTAACGTCGACCTGGTCCGTGGACACCTGAACCCGAACCTGCACGTGTCCACCATCCTGCTCACCATGTACGACGGCCGGACCCGCCTGGCGTCCCAGGTCGCGGACGAGGTGCGCAACCACTTCGGTGACGAGGTGCTGCGGACGAGCATTCCGCGGTCGGTCCGTATCTCGGAGGCTCCGAGCTACGGGCAGACGGTTCTGACCTACGATCCAGGATCGAGTGGTGCCCTCTCCTATCTGGAGGCGGCACGGGAAATCGCGTTGCGCGGCGTCGGCGTGGCCTATGACGCGCAGCATGCCCACTTGGGCGCACAGAACGACCAGAGCATGGTGGAGGGGATCCAGTGAGCGATCGACGGAGGGGGCTGGGCCGTGGACTCGGCGCACTGATCCCCGCTGCCCCGACAGGGGAGAAGACGGCCGGACCGGCCACGGGCGGGGGAACCATCCCACCGGCGTCCGTGCCCGTGCTCACAGCCGAGCGCGGAGTGGCCGCGGCGAAGGTGGCCACGCTTCCGCCTGTTTCACATGAAACAGAGGAGCCGGTGTCGTCCGTGACCGTGGAGACACCTCCCGCCCCCATTGATGCCCACTTCGCCGAGCTGCCGCTCGACTCCATCACTCCCAACCCGCGGCAGCCCCGAGAGGTCTTCGACGAGGACGCTCTGGCCGAACTCGTCACCTCCATCAAGGAGGTCGGGCTTCTCCAGCCGGTCGTCGTGCGTCAGCTCGGTCCGGGGCGCTACGAGCTCATCATGGGTGAGCGGCGCTGGCGTGCCTGCCGGGAAGCCGGGCTCGACGCCATCCCCGCGATCGTGCGCGCGACGGAGGACGAGAAGCTCCTCCTGGACGCCCTGCTGGAGAACCTGCACCGTGCCCAGCTGAACCCGCTGGAAGAGGCTTTCGCCTACGACCAGCTCCTCAAGGACTTCAACTGCACGCACGACCAGTTGGCCGACCGCATCGGCCGGTCCCGGCCGCAGGTCTCCAACACCCTGCGTCTGCTGAAGCTCTCGCCCGCGGTGCAGCGGCGGGTGGCCGCCGGTGTGCTGTCCGCAGGGCACGCCCGCGCGCTGCTCTCCGTCGACGACTCAGAGGAGCAGGACCGCCTGGCGCACCGCATCGTGGCCGAGGGGCTGTCGGTGCGGGCCGTCGAGGAGATCGTCACCCTCATGGGCTCACGGCCGCAGTCCGCGCCGCGAGCCAAGGGACCGCGGGCCGGCGCCCGGGTGTCTCCCGCGCTGACCGACCTCGCGACCCGGCTCTCGGACCGCTTCGAAACGCGGGTCAAGGTCGACCTGGGGCAGAAGAAGGGCAAGATCACCGTCGAGTTCGCGTCGATGGACGACCTCGAGCGGATCCTCGGCACGCTCGCCCCGGGCGAGGGGCCGGTTCTCCAGAAGAGCCTGCTGGACGACGACTCCGAGGACACCGGAGACACCGGGGAAACCGACGCCTGAGTCACCTGCGCAGAGGGGTCTCGGACCCTTCGGCGGCCAGGAGCGGGCCGTGTCCGGTGTGTACCGGACACGGCCCGCTCTTTGCTTTCAGGCGGTATCGATGGAATCGCATCGTGGATACGATGCGCCTGGATATGACGCATCCACCTGACGGCACCTTCATCGGGGAGGCGGAGGTCATGCGAGCCGTAAGCCGTTCCGGACTCGTGACCGCGGGCCTGGGCCTGGGGGCGGTCGGCGGATTCGTCGGCAGCCTGCTCAGGGAGCGAAGCGCTCTGACAGCCGCCCGCTGTGCTGCGGGCGAAGGAAGCGAGGAACTGCCTTCATGGGGCGTCGGCTCGTACCGCTCACGTTGGACAACCTTCAAGACCTCCCCTCGCGCTGTCGCTCGTGCGTCTTCTGGGAACTGGACCCCGTCAGCGGAGAGGCCGCGGTAAAAGCCGGTACGCCCGCCCTGGAGAAGGAAGGCTGGATCTCCGCCGTCCTGCTCGACTGGGGCTCCTGCGGCCGAGTCGTGTACGTGGACGACGTCCCGGTGGGTTTCGTGATGTACGCGCCTCCGGCGTACGTGCCCCGCTCCACGGCATTCCCCACCAGCCCGGTGTCGCCGGACGCCGTCCAGCTGATGACCGCCTTCCTCCTGCCCGGCTATCAGGGACAGGGGCTGGGCCGCGTGATGGTGCAGACGGTCGCCAAGGATCTGTTGCGCCGAGGCTTCAAGGCCATAGAGGCGTTCGGGGATGCCCGGTGGAGTGAGCCGGCCTGTGTGCTTCCCGCCGATCATCTGCTGGCGGTCGGCTTCAAGACGGTGCGGCCCCACCCCACGCACCCACGGCTGAGGCTGGAACTGCGGACGACGCTCTCCTGGAAGGAAGACGTGGAGATGGCGTTGGACCGTCTGCTGGGAGCCGTACAGAAGGAGCCGGCGCTGCGCCCGCTGTGAAGCAGGGGCGCAGCGGACACGCCCCTGCGGACACGCCCCTGCGGACACGCCCCTGCGGACACGCCCCTGCGGACACGCCCCTGCGGACACGCCCCTGCGGACACGCCC